>NZ_JBWXVH010000002.1:0-256498 GCF_059900945.1 Fructilactobacillus sp. X8R1C1
TTAATTTTAAGTTCTACAACTTAAAATTACCTTACACTTGTAATCAAAATCTTGTTCAGTTTTCAAAGATCTACTCTGACACAACGTCGTCTTATTGTACCTCAACGCCGCATGTAATAATATACCATGTGGTTAATTTATTGTCAATAGAAAAGTTTGACTAATTTTAACCAAATTGTTTTGGCGCACTTAACGACAAGAACTACTATACCAAGGAAACAAAATTACGTCAAGACTTTTTTACAAAAAAAGCACTTAGATCTTTATCTAAATGCTTTTTCTAATTATTTTAGTTCAGGAGCATCAGTATGATACATCGGAACCGTGGATTTGCCACCATTCTGATCAATTAGATCAGTTTTACGTTCTTTGTCAGCCTTATCCAACTGTTCCATTGCATTCTTCGGCTTATAATTATAGTCTTTTCGATCCACAGGCTTAAATCCTTTAGGATGATAGAAACGAAGTAAATCACCATAGATAACTCTATCAGAAAGAGACAAATCACTAGTTACATAGTTCTGAATTCCATCTACTTCCTGTTGTTGTTGCTTATCCGGCTTAATAACTTGACCAGTCTTAGAATCATAGATTGTTCCCCCAACCTTAGTGTATTTAGGAGTTACAAAATCTCCATCCCTAAATGGAACAATTTGATTAGGATTATTCCCCAACAAATCATGTCCAAACTGGATCATATCATCATTCTTAATTCCTAATAAATGAAGCAGCGTTGGTAAGACATCGATTTCTCCACCATAAGTATGATCAACGTGCCCATCCAAATTATCAGCATGGATCATAAATGGCACCTTCTGAAAGTTAGCCAAATCATAGTTATTAACCGACTTTTTACCTAACATCTTAGCAATTGCAGGACGATGATTATTAGAAATCCCATAATGGTCACCGTATAAAACAATGACACTATTCTTCATTAATCCCGTTGCCTTGAGATATGCTTCAAACTCACCAAAAGATTGATCTAAATAATGAGCCGTTTGGACATAAGGATCAACGGTACTATCCCCCGTTTTAAGAGCGGGAAAAGAAACATTTTGTTTATCTAATTCATAAGGATAATGATTAGTCAAAGTGATAATTTTGGCATAAAACGGCTGTGGTAGCTTTTCAAGATAAGGAACTGAATCTTTAAACATAATCTTATCTTTCATTCCATATCCAACATTATACGAAGGTTTCTTCTTATAGTAGTTGCTATCGAAGAAGTACTGATATCCCCAAGACTTATAAGTATTATCTCTATTCCAAAAGCTCGGAACATCTCCATGAAAGACAGCCGTCGAATAACCCTTTTGGTCTAAAATTGCTGGAGCCGCCTGGAAAGTATTCTGCGAACCATAAGTAACCATCGCAGATCCCTGGGGCAATCCATACAATGAATTTTCAAGCATCATTTCAGCATCTGAAGTCTTACCTTGAGCAACTTGATGGTAAAAGTTATCAAACGAAATCGTATGCTTATCACTATAAAACTTATTAATATTCGGAGTAACTTCCTGTCCATCAACTTTATAGTTGATTAAGAACTGTTGAAAACTCTCCAAATGAATAATAAAAACGTTTTTACCCTTTTCTTTCCCAAAATATTTAACGCTTGGATACGTCTGATGTTGATTAATAAATTTCTTGACACTATTCAAATCTGAAGCTTTCGCCTTCGCTCGCGTAGAACTCTCTTGGTGAGTTTGATATGCATTAAAAGCAGCGTATTCATTTAAGCCTAAATATTTAACGATATAATTATTATCAAACGTCCGAGTTAAAAGACCACTCCGATCCGAATTAGCAAGAGAATATTCTCCCCCCATAAGCAAAATCGAAAGTAAAGTAATTCCAATGGCATAGCGATACTTAAAGGGACGGTAATCGATTTTAATAATCCTGAAGACTAATAGTAAGATTAAAACCACAACATCCAAATAAATCAAAAAATCCGTTGGATGAAGAATTTCCATCATACTCTTGCCCAAATTATTTTGGACGTCTCCGGTTCCTTTAATAATACCAATTGACAAGAAGTCAGAGAATTCTCGATAATATAAAACATTAGCAAACATCCAAGTCGACTGTAGAAAATCAATTATCAGCATCAGCCAATAAGAAAGCTTGCCGCGAAAGTATAAAGCAATCCCAAACAAGAGCAGTCCTGATGGAATTGGATTAACAATCATCAAAAAGGCTTGCATGCCACCCTTAACACCCAAACTAAAGTCGACGTTATAAACAACCAAAGTAGTTATCCAATATAAAACGACTACCAGCACGAAGAAACCGATAGTAGTATTAAAAAAATTACGAATGCTTTTTAATATTCGAGACATTCTAGTTTCCTCCAAAACTCTTATGACTTTCGCTTTTTAGTATTTTCCTATTCTTTTGCGCCTTTTTACTTGGCTTCATCACGAGGGCAAAGGCTCCCAAAATCAAACCTAAGTAATACGTAAGAATCCGCCACAGGATCATCGCAAGTACTAGCTTACTTCCATTAGTAATATAACTTCTAAAAATCATCTCAAAGCTATACTCAGCTCCACCTGCTCCTCCAGGAATGGGAAAAATAGAGATAATCATCACAATCAAAATGTGGAGACTGGTTACCATTACCACGTTAGCATTGGTATAACCTAACGAAAGCATAATAAAGTAGGGAATTAAGTAATAAAAAAGCAACTGAAAAAAAGTGATTATGAATATTTTAGCCATCAACTTCCCTTGGTGACCAATTCTCACACTCTCTTTGTAAAAATTATCAATCTTCTTATTTAATGTATTTACTAACTTATAAAATGTAGCATCTTTTACAAACCATTTCACTGGTTTGATACAAATATTAACAAATTTTTTAGTAAATGAATGCCAATACATGATCATAAGTAGTGAGACGATCACAAACATGTGAATTCCAAATCCGAACACAACAAACCATGCCAGAGCGTGCATTTTATCAATAACGTAGTTAAAACCGATTATTAACGCAATAAAAAAATTAATTACTATCATGGCTTGGTAAACAACAAACTTCATAAGTAGTGCAGAACTAGCCCGACCACCATCAACTCCCGATTGAATTAAAACAAATAGTTGAGCCGGTTGACCACCAGATGAAAACGGAGTGATCCCATTAAAAAGTTGCTCCACTAAGGGTACCCGGATTGCATCCCGAAAAGTAAAATTAGGATCACTATTTCGAACTAACATGTAAGTAATCACGGATTCAAGAGCAAAATAAAGCAAAATGCACCCTAAAGCAACTAATAACCACCATGGATTAATCTCAACAATATCTCTTATAAGAACGCTAAACTTAATGTCTCTAGCTGCATACCATGAAATAAGTAATCCAAGGGCAATCATGATAAGTAGTGAGACTTTATTTCTCCTGGACATTCAATTACCCCTTTTTCGCCTGGTCAAAATAAAAATCATGCCAAATCTTGGCTAGATGATCCTCGGAATAATAATCAGATGCTTTAAGTGATTTTTCAGCATATGCTTTAAGAAGCTTAGGATCATTTAACAACATCTTAAGTTTTTTATCCATTTCAGCCTCATTATTTGCTGAAATGTAATACCCGTCAATAATTTTTTTATAAAGGGATAAATCCCGCAACATAACAGGAATTCCACACGAGAATGCCTCTAAAACAGACATCGGGAATAACTCATTATACGACGGTAAAAGAAATAAATCAGCCATATTATAATAATTTACTAATTCTTTACGATCAACGATTCCGGGAAAACTCAGATTTTGAGGTGGATTATCAACCAATTCTTTCAACTCAGAATATCCAGCTGTCATTTTTCCAAATGAAAATCCTCCTGCCCAAACAAATTGAACGTTTGGATTTTGCATTGCTAATTTACCAAAATCAAGAACGCCCTTTCTGGTCTGAACTTGACCGGTTCCGAGCACCGTAAACCGTTTTGTTTGATAACCATAACTACTTCTAAGAGCTTCTTTCTGGCTCTTTGAAACCGGATAAAACTCTTTTTTACTTACAAAATTTGGAATATATGTAATTTTCTTTTTATCAATCCCATATTTTTCAAGTTTAGGTATAAAAGTTGGATTTACAACGACAATATGATCCATCCGTTTATAAAAGGCAATTACATACTTATAAAAAATTTGTCGAAATGGAGTAGGAATTTTTAAACTCCCCTCAAGCGTTTCCGGCAAAAAATGAACGTATCCAATCTTTCGTCCCATTTTTTTTGAAAATGTAGACAAATAAAACGTTGGATTAATGGTGTGATAATGACTAATGTTCGCTTGATTAAATTTATTAATCTCAATGTCAAACTCGTTTGGAAAATGTTTCTTTAACATCTTAATTAACTCAATGTATGCACTACCAACTCCTTGACCTTTTACTTTGTCAGCAGTTGAAAACATATCGATCTTTAACATCAACAAAACTCCTCAGTCAGATGTGTTAGTTTGCTTAGCTTTAGTTTGATCAAACTCTTTGATTGTATCATCATAAAAGCTCAACATCTGATCCACAAAATACTCAGCTGAAATTTCGTGTAATTTCTCTTCACGGACATTTTTGGAATCGGGATATTCACCTCGGTTTTGCAAATAATCCACCGTTTCAGAAACAAACCTTTCTTCTGACTCAAACGTCATTCCAATTGATTTATCATCAATTAAGTCATCGGTGTACGGACTTCTTGCAACGACAACTTTGGTGCCAGCAGCAACTGCTTCAATGTACGTTAACCCCTGAGACTCAGAATTAGACGTAGAAACAAAAACATCTGCCATTCGATAATAATCATTGACATGATTATTATTAATTTCTCCGGTGAAAATAACATGGTCGTTAAGTTTCATGTCAGACACTTGCTTCATTAAATCATCTTCGGCAGGTCCTTCACCCACAATTACAAGCATAGCATTTGGAACTTGATCCAAAATTTTAGGTAGTGCATCGATCATTTCGGAGATGTTTTTTTCATACGCAACTCGACTAACGGAAACCATCAATGGGATCTCATCACTAATGCCTAATTTTTTTCTAATATCAACATGGTCATTTTCTTCATAATGCTTAACGTCAATCCCAGTTGGAATAATTCGAATGGGACTCTTAACCCCATAATCAGTAAGCTTGTCCAAGACACGCTTACTTGGTGCCACCACACCGTCCATGTGATGGCAAAAAGCTAACATCATTTCTTTTACGTGTACTGGTTTTAATAATTTGCCGTTAGCAACATAGTGCAAATAATCTTCATACATTGTGTGATAAGTGTGAATACAAGGAATATTCAAATTTTTAGCAACGAACTTTCCGATAATTCCAAGTGAAAATTCAGTTTGGGTATGAACGATATCTAATTTTAATTGCTTAGCAATTTGATAAGCCTGAAATATTCCTCTGACGGCGATTCTTCTTTCGGTAAAAGAAATAAAGGGAACACTTGAAAAACGGTAAATGTCTTTTTCATCGTCATCATTTTTTTCAACGTTAGGATCAGTTGTAGTAAAAATATAGACATGATTTCCACGCCTTTCTAACTCATCTTTTAACGTTTTGATTGACGTAGCAACTCCGCTAACTTGTGGAAAGTAAGTATCTGTAAACAAACCAATATTCACGTTGTTTTCCCCTCTCTCTTTAACGTTAAACAAATGTAATTATATGGGTTTCCCGCATGGTTTGCAACTTTGTACCTAACTACTCAAACCTAAGTAAACCATCTACTCTGGCATCTTAGAGATAAAGTCATCAATCATCTTATTAACGTCACCAGTGGTATCTGCATTTTTAACGACACTATCAGCTAACTTACTTGCTGATTTCGAATTAATTTTACTAATATATGCTTTAGTTTTTAAAATTTGAGTTGGAGTGGCTGATAATTCATCCACTCCTAACCCAATCAAAAAAGGAATCACCTGTGGATCACACGCAACCTCACCACAAACACCCACGGTCTTAGAAGCGTTATGAACGATCCTAACGACCCTTTCAATTAAACGAAGCACGGCTGGATCACAAGCTTGGTACAAATAGGAGACACGCTCATTTAAACGATCAACAGCAACCGTGTACTGAACTAGATCATTAGTGCCAATACTTACAAAATCTACTCTTGAAATGATCTTATCAATCATAATTGCTGCCGCTGGAACTTCAATCATCGTTCCTAATTGAACATCTCCAAGTTTAACTCCTCTATCAATCAAATTCTGGCGTTCTTCAGTGTAAATCGAAAGAACCTGATCCAGCTCTGAGACCGTTGATATCATAGGAAACATGATCCGAATTGGTCCATAAGCTGAAGATCTAAGGAGTGCCCTGATTTGAGTGCGAAAAACCTTGCTTTCACCTAAACTATAACGAATGGCACGATAGCCAAGAAAGGGATTCGTCTCATTATGGGAAATATTAGGCAAATAATTAACTAGTTTATCTCCACCAACATCCATTGTTCTAAAAGTTAACTGCTTTCCTTTTACTTTTGAAACAATGTTTTTGTACATCAAAAATTGTTCGTCTTCGCTCGGGAGATGGTCAGAATCCATGTAAATGTATTCGGTACGAAATAATCCAATTGAATCAGCCCCAACTTCTAAAGCATTATCAACTTCATTTTCGTTACTAACATTAGCCCCCAATAGCAGAGGGTGCTCATCTAATGTCTTGGTCGATTGGCCCTTGAACTTTTCCCATGACCTTTTTTGTTTTCTAAATTTTTCAAGCTTTGTCTGGAATTTCTCGATTTCATCTGAATTGGGACTTTCAATAACGTTTCCACTACTTCCGTCAACAATCAATTGTTCATCATTTTTTAAATGATTTAGGCTGTCCTGCAACCCTAGTACAGCTGGAACGTCCATACTTCTAGATATAATGGCTGCATGAGAATTCTTGGTTCCAACAGCTGTAACAATCCCTTTAATATTTTTCTTTTGAACTTGTGCAATCTGAGTTGGAGAAATGGAATTAGCAACAATAATAACTGGCTGGTTAATAAGTGATAGATCGGGAGTATCGACGCCAAGTAGACGTCCCAAAAGCTGGTCTCTGATATCTTCAATATCATGAACCCGTTCCCTTAAATACGGATCATTCATATTCAAAAAAATAGCTGCATATTGATTGAATACACGATTCAATGCAAATGCAGCATTCTTTTTTTCTTCTGTTATGACTCTTTTAACCTCATTAATCAACTCTGGATCAGATAAAACTTCTAAATAAAAATCTAAAATATCAAGATATTTTTTAGCCATTTCAACTCTATTACTTTGTTTGATTTTTATAATAGTAGTTTTGGTATCTTGAAACGTTTTTTTAAGGCGTGCTTTTTCTTCGTCTATACCCAAAAAGGCTTCTTTATTAAAAGTTAAATCTGGTTTAGTTAAACAATAAGCTTTTCCAAATGCGATCCCATCACTAACACCAATACCCTTAAAGGTAGTCATATTAGTCGATCAATCCTTCATCTTTCATGGTTTTAGCAATTGCATCAAGGGCTTCTTTAGCATCGTCACCATCGGCTGAAATAGTAATATCAGCACCTTGGCCAACTCCTAATGACATAACACCCATGATTGATTTTAAGTTTACAGATTTATCACCATATTCAAGACTAATATTTGAATCAAATTTGCTAGCGGTCTGAACTAACAAAGTTGCTGGACGAGCATGAATGCCAGTTTCTGCCGTGATTTTGAATTGACGTTTCTCCATAATGAACGCACTCCTTTAATCGTTTATTTAACTCTATTTACAGTTTAAGAATATCAATTTATCATCTAAAAAACAAGTAATTATCATAAATCGCTTACATAATTGTTATGACGCTAATTTTCAGACGAATAATGATAGGTTAAAATGCCCTTTTCGCTGGCTTTCCCTACGATTCTTTTCCGTGTTGGAAAGCTCATAAAAGCCTGCTGAAATTTCGGAAAATCCTTTGGTTCAACCGTCAAATCTTTGATTTTTCCATCCTTTAATTGGTTTAAGAGTCCGGTAAAGTCATTTTCGTTTTTATCCATAATTATTGCCTCCTAATCGGTTTCAATGTTACCACATTAAAATAATTTCTAGATCAGTCAAAATACTTGATTGAATGTTATTAGTGCGTATAATATTCATGAATGGTCAATAAAGGTCAGACTTTCGTCTGACAATTTAGTTAAGCAAAAGGAGGCTTAAACTATGGAAGGACAAGGTTCATACGGATTTGGTAGTCTAGATGACTTTCTTCGTGCCATGCAAAATGGCCAAGTCAATGATTATCAAGTTCCACCACAAAGTGGACGCGGCAACGGCCGAAATGGTTCAAAATCAATTCTTTCAACTTACGGAACTGATTTAACTAAAAAAGCTAAAGCCGGAAAACTTGACCCAGTAATCGGTCGTGATAAAGAAACGGCTCGAGCAATCGAAGTTTTAAATCGTAGAGGCAAGAATAACCCGGTCTTGATTGGTGAAGCCGGAGTTGGAAAAACAGCAATTGTTGAGGGCCTCGCTCAAAAAATTGCTGATGGTACTGTTCCAGAAAAACTTCAAAACAAACAGGTAATTCAATTAGACATGGTTTCAATGGTTCAAGGCACAGGTATTCGTGGTCAATTTGAAAAACGAATGCAACAATTAATTAAAGAGGTTCAGTCAAACCGTAACATCATCTTATTCATTGATGAAATTCATGAAATCATGGGTGCAGGTAATGCTGAAGGTGGCATGGACGCAGGTAACGTCTTAAAACCCGCTCTCGCTCGTGGGGACTTTCAATTAATTGGAGCAACCACCCTAAAAGAATACCGTGACATTGAAAAAGACTCTGCTCTTTCAAGACGACTTCAACCAATCATGGTCAAAGAACCAACGGTTGATCAGTCCATCAAGATTCTAAAGGGTCTACAAAATCGTTATGAAAACTATCATCTAGTCAAGTATACCGATCAAGCAGTGAAAGCGGCAGCTACCCTTTCCGATCGTTATATCAGTGATCGTTACCTTCCGGACAAGGCAATTGATTTACTTGATGAAACTGGTTCCAGAAAGAATTTAACTTTAAACATTGTTGATCCAAAAACAATTGACAAAGAGATTGACAGTGCTGAAAACGAAAAGAAGACGGCTTTAGATAAAGAAGACTACGAACAGGCCGCTTACTACCGTGATAAGATCAAACGACTTCATCAAAATAAGGATAAGGGTGCTACAAGTGAGAAACACAACACCGTTACCGAAAATGATATGCAACAAGTTGTTGAAGAAATGACCAATATCCCAGTTGGAGAACTACAAACCAAAGAACAACAACAATTAAAGGACTTAGCTCCAAATTTAAAGCAACATGTGATCGGACAGGACAAGGCTGTTGATTCAGTTGCTAAAGCCATTAAACGAAATCGAATTGGTTTTAATGGTAGCGGTCGTCCGATTGGTTCATTCCTATTCGTTGGATCCACTGGGATTGGTAAGACTGAGATGGCTAAACAACTTGCCAAAGAATTATTTGGATCCGAAGATTCAATGATTCGATTTGACATGTCAGAGTATCGTGAACCACAATCAGTTGCTAAATTGATTGGTTCACCGCCTGGCTACGTTGGATACGATGAAGCTGGCCAATTAACCGAAAAAGTCCGTCGTAATCCGTATAGCTTGATTCTGTTAGATGAAGTTGAAAAAGCTCATCCAGACGTTCTCCACACATTCTTACAAATCTTAGATGACGGTCGTTTGACTGACTCACAGGGTCGAACGGTTTCCTTTAAGGACACTGTCATCATCATGACTAGTAATGCTGGAAGCGATGCCGAAGCAAGCGTTGGGTTTACACCAGAAGCAACTGGTAAAACTCATTCTGTGATGGATAAATTAGGACTTTATTTCAAGCCTGAATTTCTCAATCGTTTTGATGACATCGTCGAATTCAACCAGCTTTCTAAGGATAACTTAAATCAAATTGTCGATCTGATGATTAAAGATATGAATAACATGTTAGCGTCAAGAAACGTTCACATTGATGTTTCCAAATCGGCCAAAGCAAAAATTGTCGAACTCGGTTACAATCCGTCAATGGGTGCCCGTCCGCTTCGACGAGTAATTCAAGAACAGTTAGAAGACCAAACGGCCGACTACTTCTTGAATCATCCAGAAACTAACAATCTTGTTGCTGATACAGACAAGAACAACAATATCGTTATTAGTACTAAGTAGTGAAAGAGACTTAGATTAGAATTCTAATCTAGGTCTTTTTTTATTTCCAGAAATGGTAAAATCAATATAAACTATCTTTGGAGGAAAATTATGTTTAATTGGATGAAAAAAATCTTTTCAAAAAATAATCATAACTACAAGCATTCAAAACATCGGATGAAAAGACCAATCAGACAAAACAACGTTAAAAAGACGACAACCTCCATAGATCCATCCGAAATTTCTTTAAACAAACCAAAATCCATTCATACCACCACCCCATTACCTGCCGAAAATCATCAATCAACTCCTAAAAAAGAGGTTATCAGAACCCCAAGTACAGTTTTTATGGAATTTGTCGATCAAAACAGGAATCAATTAAAATCAACTGAAATCATTAGTGGTTCAGTTGGCGATCCAATTAATTTCATCGTTCCCAAAATAAAAAACTACATATTAGTTAGTGTTGATGGAATGACTAAAAAAATGCAAGCAAAAAAACAACTAATCAAGTTTCATTACATCCCTAAGTTAGGCCAACCAGTTAGCGTTTACTGCTTTGATTTTGATTCATTTCGCTTGCTTCTCCCTCCCAAAATCGTGAATGGTCCATTAAACCAGCAGTTTACACTAAAGGCTCCTGTGATTCCTAACTACCAGCTTCACCTATCGGTTGGTGACTTAACCGGTCAATTCACAAATAAAACCAAAAATATCATCTTATATTACCGACGTTCTAACTGGAAAGTGGTTCAGTCAGTCAATTATTTAGTCAAAATGAAAATCCCCACTGCCGTTTATGATTCACCGGTGCGAAAGCAAAGATACGATCAAATTTTACCGGCTGGATCAACTTGGCGTGTCTTTACAGAAATTCGAACTAATCAAGATGATTGGTTAAATCTCGGCGGATCACAATGGATCAAAAAACGATCCACGATTCGCACCCATAACAATGACAAACGTCTAACCTAAAAAAATCCCACTCTTATTGAGTGGGATTTTTTTTACAAATTTTTGTCCATGTTATATGTCAATTTAGAGAGTGTAAGACCCTTTTCCATCAATTCATGCATAAATTGATAGGTTCGACTCCTCATTTCTTTGACCAATTGCTGATTCTGATCTTTCAAAAATTCAGATGCGTCCTGATCATTCATATTAGCAGCTTGACCCATCGTATCTGATATATGCCCTAAAAATAACTCGTTAGCATGTTTCTTAAAATCACGATCCTGTTGAATAAAATTACTGTAATGAGATTCAACGATCATCGATAGTTTACGATACATCCAGTATGCGCTTTTATCATCCATCGTGAGAGAGGTAACCTCATAACTTGGATCAGTCTCGTCAACGTTAGCAAAAAAAGGAACATATGGACTAAAGGCGGGAATTCCAAAATTTAGCCACATAATTGCCGAACATTTATCACTTACATCATTTCTAATTTGCAGAACATGTGAATTTTGGGTTCGATTCATTGAAATTGGTCTAAACTGAGTATTCGATTCTTTTGGATCCTTAGCTAATGGATCATATTTGGTTTCGTTATAATGAGAACTCAAAATAAACTCAACATCACTAACTTCAATTTTACGGCTTGCTTTTCTAATAAACGGGAGGTCATTTGAGGTTGGCTCCTGCTCAATCTCGGGATTAAGCACCTTTTGACCATACCAAACTCGAGGTGTGTTGTAATGGTGATCAAATTCATTATGAGTTCCAAAGATATGTCGAAAGTTAAATCCCTCTTTATCAGGATTTAACTGGTACTTTTCAACAAACTCTTGTAACCCATCGGAATACATAAAGTTCTCTGGATCATCAAAATCAACCTGTTGAATCGCAACCTCATTTGCTACGACCGCATAACAATCGTCAGGAATTCGCTGTGCAACCCAGTGGTGACCAGTAACGATCTCCATATACCAGACTTCGTTCTTGTCACTAAAAAGGACACCATTTCCCTCTGGTGAACCATACTTTTTGATTAAATTTCCAAGATAAGCAACTCCATCCCTTGCAGAATTAATGTAAGGGAGAACCATCGATTGTAAAGAATCTTCAGCTAATCCATGCTGAACAAGCGGATCATGAGCTAAAGCATGCTCGTTTCCATAAACACTTTCAGTGGCACTCATTGCAACATTCTTTTCATTAAATCCACTTTCAGCATAAACGCCTTCTTTTTTAACGTCAGCGTTCGGTGTCATCAAAATTCGGTAACCCGACTTTGGCATTGGAGCAGTAAAGCCGTTTTGGTTGGATTTCCAAACTTTGTCCTCGTTATGATATGCAGGTTGAACATAAAAACGTTGAGGAGTTAATGGTAAAAAGGTATCATCATTTCTAGAAATCATCGTTGACCCATCAACACTAGCGTCTTTACCAACCATCACACTGGTACAAGCACTTAACTTTTTCATAATTCATATCCACCTTTCACAAAAACTAGTTTATATCGAATATTACGTCAATTCAATCCTAAAGCTTGGCAGTTAACTTGACATCAGGATATTTATCTTTAAACCAGCGTTCTGCAAACTCATTTTCAAAAAGGAATAACGGATCCCCCTTTTGATCCCGTACTAAAATATTTCTAGACGAAGACATCTTTTCGTCCAGCTGGTCAGGGTCAATCCACCGGGCAATTTTATGCCCCATTGGTTCCATCACAACATCTGAGTTATATTCATTTTTCATTCGAAACTGAAATACTTCAAACTGAAGCTGACCAACTGCTCCCAAGATATACTGTCCCGTACTGTAATTAGTGTAGAGCTGAATGGCTCCCTCTTGTACTAATTGTTGAATGCCCTTATGAAACGACTTCTGCTTCATAACGTTTTTGGCTGAAACTCTCATAAATAGTTCTGGAGTGAACTGTGGCAGCTTTTCAAACGCAATCGGTTTTTTGCCGGTATAAATGGTGTCGCCAATCTGAAAATTACCAGTATCATAAAGACCAATAATATCTCCAGCAACCGCTGTTTGAACGTTTTCACGCGTATTAGCCATAAATTCAGTAACGTTTGATAAACGGATCGGCTTCTGGGTACGATCAAGGGTAACATCCATGCCCTTTTGAAATTCACCAGAGCAAATTCGTACAAAGGCAATTCGATCACGATGACGTGGATTCATATTAGCCTGAATCTTAAACACGAATCCAGAAAATTCTGGTGCCATTGGTTCAATTTCATTTCCTTGAAGAGTTTTGTGAGGACCTGGAGCTGGTGAGAGCTTCAAATAAGCGTCTAAAAAAGTTTTAACCCCAAAGTTAACCAACGCTGAGCCAAAGAAGACTGGTGTTTGATCACCCTTGGCAATTTTTTTTCTGCTAAATTGATTCCCAGCTTCAGAGATTAAATCCATTTCACTTCTAGCATCTTGATAAATGCTATCGTCTGCTAGTGAGTTATCTCCAATAAGATTGCCATCATCATCTAGTTTAATAAAGTTCTGACCATCCGTTTCTGGTTTATAAAGTTCAACTCGATGATCATAACGGTCGTACAGCCCCTTTAAAATTCGACCAGAGCCAATGGGCCAGTTCATCGGATAAGCCTCAATTCCCAGTACATCTTCCAATTGATCAATTAATTCCATGGGATCCTTGCTATCACGATCAAGCTTATTCATGAAAGTAAAAATTGGAATTCCACGCATTTTACAAATTTTAAATAACTTTTTAGTTTGCGGTTCAATTCCCTTAGCGGCGTCAATCACCATCACGGCAGAATCCACTGCCATAAGAGTCCGGTATGTGTCTTCTGAAAAATCTTCATGTCCCGGTGTATCAAGAATGTTAATCCTTTTTCCCTGATAATCAAACTGCATAACCGAACTAGTAACTGAAATTCCACGCTTCTGTTCAATTTCCATCCAATCTGACTTAGCAAAATTTCCACTTTTTTTAGCCTTAACGGTTCCAGCTTCCCGAACAATCCCACCAAAGAGGAGTAGCTGTTCGGTGATAGTGGTTTTCCCAGCATCAGGATGGGAAATAATGGCAAACGTTCTTCGTTTATCGACTTCTTTTTCTAGGTCTGCTTTTTTCATCTTTACTTCCTTTCTGTTATAGATTAATTGTATACCATCAAACAAACAAAAAATCCGGAAAACTCCGGATTATTTTTAACGAATTTGTTGCATCACATAATCAATCGTCTTAATCGAACTAAGTCCATCGTTAATCCGACAGAAGCGATTGTAAAATTGCATAAATTTAGGATCGTTTTCAACGTTTTCGTCTTTTAAATCAGTTGAGATTCCCTTCATTAACTCATCAGAATCATAGACGATCCTTCCAGGCAAATCTCGTTCATAATTCAAGTAAAAGCCACGCAACTCATTCTTATACACGTGATAGTCATAAGGATAGAACAAAATTGGTCGTTTAAGGTAAGCGTAGTCAAAAAAGACTGAGGAATAGTCGGTTACCAGCAAATCTGAAATTAAATATAAATCAGAAATGTTGGAATAGTTCGATAGGTCATAGACGAACCCTTTGTAATCAGAGACGTCTAATGCATTCGAAATCAAGTAGTGCATCCGTAGAATTAGGACAGTATCACTTCCAAAGTGTTGTTTGAACTCTTCCAAACTAAACGGTAGCTTAAAAGTATATTTCCCCTTGCTCTCAAACTGATTATCTCGGTAAGTAGGAGCATATAGGACAACTTTCTTGTCCCGTGGGATTCCCAATCGATCCTTAATCTTATTAATCTCAGTAGGATTATTCCCGTTAATCAATTCATCATTTCTTGGATATCCCACCTTTAAAATCTTGTTTTCATACCCGAAGGCACTTCTAAAGACCTTGGTTGAAAAATCATTTGGTGAAATCAATGCATCCCAACGATTAGCTTCTTTAACAAAGTTATCATGGTACTTATTGGTTGTCGTACCAGGCATTGAAACTCGTTCAATATCTAACCCTAACTTCTTTAATGGTGTGCCATGCCAAGTTTGAACATACGTTACATAGTCTGGTTTAACGACCCAGGCAGGAAATCTAGCATTGCTAATCCATACCTTAGCCTTTCCCATGGTACGAACCCAACGTCCCGTATTTTTAATTACATAATTAATGTTATGATCCTTACAAAATTGCTTTTGTGACTTTTGAATGGACCACACAAAGTTAATCTTAGGATGTAATTTTTTAAACACCTGATAGATAGCATAAGGACTATCACTCACTTGACGTCCACCAAAGCTCTCAAACACGATCGTCGTAGTAGCAAATGGTGTATGCCCCCGTTTAAACAACTTTCGTAAGCGCAAACGATTAACTTTACTTAATAAGATTTTAAACGATTTCCACAAATGCTTAGCTTTTCCGTAAAACTTAGTAAGTCTTTTTGTAGGAGACGGCCGTCTTCTTTTAATAACACGAAGTTGACCTTGCTTTCCCTCTTTTAATACTAATTCACGATTATCACCTAAGTGAGAAACGGTTTTAAACGATGAAAGCGAAACATCCATCACCAATCTTTGCTGAAAATGCTTACCATGATAGTCATACCTGATATACAAACGATATGTATCTTCATCCTTTAGCTCTTTAAGCGGAATGGTAATCGCAAAAATCCCTTGAAAAGGTGAATCGGTAATCGGATAAAGTCGTTTGCTTTGATCACTTGCTTGCTTAATCATAATTGCCATCTGATCAAGTTTTTTACCGTCAATGTGGTTAAACCCCGTTAATCGTAAATTACCGCCACCAAGCAAATTAACCGAGTTCATCACAAATTGCTTTTTAGATCGGTTCGTTCTGACATAAAAGACTGCCATGCCAGACGGGTCAATCTCATATTGATAATAAGCATTTAACCCAATCCGCCGAACGGCATTCACGTATTCACTTTCAACTTGAATAAGGGTTCGATGGTCACTATTACCACACGAATAATAGAGTTGCCATTCAAATTCATCCTGTCCCACGGAGTCAAAGTGAAATTTATTTGGATCAATTATAATTGCTGCCTCATTGCCACTTACATCCCCTTTAAGAACAGGGACGGTGATTGAGGCTAAGCTTTCTTTTTCAATCAAAGTAACAGTTGCATCTTCATCAGCGTAACTAGGATTAATTAACTCAAATTCAATTTTCAACTTTGTTTGTTTTGGTATAACGTTAGAAAGTATTGCTCGCATTATTTCTCCTTAATAGTTGAAAATCACGTTTTGACCAAGATATTTAGAAAAGTTAACCATATCATCCAAATCGATAAAAATGGTAGTCTCCTTACCTTCAGCATACTTATTAACTAAAGCAACGTTAAATGCTGAAATATCACTATAACGGCTTGCATTGCCATAGTCTGAAATGACATATGATCGAGCATCTGAACCTTTAGACAAATACTTCAAATTACCAAGATTAACATCATAATCGATTAAATCACTAGTTGGTCTAGCAATCTTTAAACTTGTTTCTGGAGGTGAAACAACCGAGGTTTTACTAAGATAAAAAATCTGAGCTGCTCCACCGTTACTTTGATCCACCCGACATGCCACGTCACCACGTTGATTTAAAAATTTAATTACTTGATGTTCATCATTAATCCGTTTGAAAACAGCAGCAGCGTTATCATGATTGTCATAATAAATCGTTTTACTAACGTAGGGCCCATCATAAAAGATCACTTTAAATAAACCTGACCCAGCCAAAATTTCCTTTCGTTCAGCTCGAACCACCCCATTATGGTCACTGTAGACTTGAACGGGCTGACCCTTAACCACTCTGTCGTGAACGTCAAATTGAGTTAAATCGTTATTTAAATCATGATTTTGATCAAAAATTCCACGTTGTTTACTAAAAACGTCAAACAATTGGATGATTTCTAATTGCACTTGCTGATGAAAAGAATCAGATAATTTTCTAATTAAAGTGGCCACGTACTGTGATTGATCATAGTTTAAAATGGAAATTACAACTTTAATTGAATTCCCGTCATCGATCATTCTTTCCAATCGTTCTTTAAATCGGGGCTTTTCAGCTCCATGAACTGAAGTTACCAAAAAAAGTGCTTGTTTCATTTTGCTCCCCTTAAACTAAAACATTCTAAGAAATAAAACGAAGAATCCTGGGACTTAAACTAATCTTTCCAATCCTTTTGGCTCGTGACGCCTAAATCAGACTTGATCTTAGACGTTGAAATTCCTTGGGTTCGCGGCAAATAAATCACTTTACAATACTCTTTAAGAAAGTCAAACTTACCCTTCCAATCGTCACCCATAACAAAGATATCAATCTTATGATCTTTAATATCTTGAATCTTCTGGTTCCATCCCTTTTCAGGAATTACTTCGTCAACGTAGCGGATAGCGTCTAAAATGTACTTACGATCCTCATAAGAATTATAAGCACGTTTCCCCTTTACGGCATTAAACTCATCCGTCGAAAGACCGACCGTCAATGAATCACCTAATTCACGAGCACGTTTTAATAAACGCACATGACCCTTGTGAAGCAGATCAAATGTGCCATACGTAATTACTTTCGTCATAATATCTCCTGTCAGAAGACCATAATTAATACTCCTACTTATCAACAATTAAATGTTAGCATATCTTCCATTATCGTCAATAAAATTCACGATCCATAACTAAAGTTTAATTTGGCTCATTTTCAGATGAATTAGTTTTTGCTGAATTAGTGGAATTCGAATCGTCATGTTGAACTAACCAAATATTGTAACAATATTCAATCACAACCTTCGCAATCGCATAAACTGGAATGGCTAGAATCATCCCAAACAACCCAGCAATGTGACCAGCTGCAAGTAAAATGATAATAATAGTTAGTGGATGAATCTTTAACGATTTCCCAATCACATTCGGGTACACCAAGTTTCCATCAATTTGTTGAACAATAATGACTACCACAATTACCCAGATAACTTGCATAATATTATCTGAAAAAGCAACAAAAAGTGATGGAATAATTCCAATGTAGGGACCAACGTACGGGATGATATTACATAATCCGGCAAAAACCCCGAGCAAAAGAGCATACTTTTGTCCGATCAGAAAGTATCCTAAAGTGGTAAACGTTCCAACAAACAGACACTCAATGACTTGGCCACCGATGTAACGTGAGAGGGTATGATTCATTTTTTTAAGTAGCGTCACCGTTTGTTTCCTGTGGTGTTTGGAAAGTCCGGGAGTTAACTTTTCAATGCTTGGAAGTAGTTTGTTTCCATCCTTTAACATGTAAAACAGAATGACAGGGACAGTAATTGCCGTGATAACCACGTTCGTTGCCATCGAAATAATCGTTCCCGCACTATTCGTCAAATTGGCCAGAACTGTTTTCAAATACGATGAATATGAGGACTGAATCTTGTTAACAATGGGACGCCAGTCCACTTTTTTTAAAAATCCATAACGCGTGATTTTAGTTAGTAATTCCTGCCCTTGTTTAGCAAATTCAGGCGCTGCCCCTACCATGTTAGCCACCTGAGTAATCAACCGTGGTACAAATGAAAACGCCATGTAAACAATAACCCCAATCACAATCAAAAATACGATGGCGGTGGCCCAGGTACGATTAATGTGTTTTGTTTTTGTGATTTTTATTTTCATTAGAAGGTTAACGATCGGATTTAACATGTAATACAAGAATCCCGCTAACAAGAGTGGAACGAAGATCGTTGACACAAAAATTACAATCGGCGAAAAAACAAAACTAATTTTGGAACATAAATAAACGATTCCAACTGCAATCAGAATCTCAACCGTCCAAAAAAATAAAGCCGAATTTTTAAATCTATTCATTTGATTCACTCCAATTAATTTTCTTTTGTGTCCAAGAATTGATCAATATCATCAAGATCAAAGCCCTTACGATATAACGACTGCTTGGCTTTCTGACGTCGACTCATATTATTATACTTCTTATACTTATTCCAAGCCTTGTTACCCTCTTTAGCAAGTAACTCATTTTGATGATCGACATCACCTTGAAAGTCTAATTCACTAATGATTCTATCAATATCATCAAATGAGTATCCCTTTCGGTATAAAGCCGTCTTCGTTTTTTGCATTCGTTTGTTAAAGGGATATCGCTGATTATGAGCAAAGATTTTTTGGGCCTGCTTTTTACCATTTTTAAGCGTCATTTCGCTCGAATAATTAACTGAAATTGCCTCATTTATGTATTCATCTGCAATTCCCTTTTGTTTTAAATACCTTGAAACAGCCATGGGACCCTTATTCTGTTGTTCAACAATTCCTTTGACATAGGTGTCAGCATAATGTTCATCATTAAGTAGATTAATCTGTTCTAGTTTTTCAACCGCTTCATCGACTGCTTCAAGGTTGTCTGAATATGATTTTAACTTATCTTTAACCTCTTTTTTTGAACGAGTCTGATACGAAATAAAATCAATAGCCTTATTATATAACTTTGAAACATCGTCCGCCGCCTTAATTTTGTCAATCTCACTTTGGCTTAACTCAGATCCCTTAAAGATCCCAAACTGAATCATTACTTCTTCACTCACAGGAAAAGCATAATGATCATTGATGTATACGTTATATCTCCCCGGTCTTTTTTGCGAAACAACCTTAGTGACCCTTAATTTATTTGCATTTTGCTTATCCATCAGCGCTAACTCCCATCAAATTAACAATTTGAAACTATTCTGATATACTTATTTGAAAACACTACAAAGGAAGTGGTTTCACTCATGCCAAAAGCACACGTGATTTACGCCACCATTACTGGTAATAACGAAGACGTTGCTGATATCGTCACCGAGGGACTTGAGGACCTTGGCGTAGATGTCGAAGAATCTGAAATTTCTCAAACCGACGCGGACGAACTTAAAGATACCGATATTATTGTTATATGTCCATACACCTACGACGAAGGAGCTCTCCCTGAAGAAGGGATGGACTTTTTTGAAGATTTAGATTCACTGAACCTAAAAGGAAAAGTTTTTGGAGTGGCTGGTTCTGGAGACGTTTTTTATCAAGAATATTATAACGTTGCCGTCGACGCATTTACCAAAGCTTTAAGGAAAACTAACGCTACTCAAGGAGCTAAAAGCGTCAAAATCAATCTTGAACCTGATGAAGATGACATCAAAGTTCTTGACCAGTTTTCTCGTGAACTGGTGAAATCCACCGAAAAATAATTTAGCAAAAAACATCACCACCTAATCCTGGGTGGTGTTTTTCTTTTTGGAACGAAATTTACGTGCACTAGAAATAATAGACCGAACGGATCCGTTTGTTGATTCAATGTTACCAGTAAAGTACTCTTGGATACTGGCATTAATAACGGCACCAAACATCAGCACGAGTCCAATAAAATATAACCACAACATCACTACTATAAAAGTTCCTAACGTCTTATAAGCGGTAATATTTCTAAAAAAGTACTCAATGATTAGCGAAAAAGCTTGTGACAAAATCATTAAACCAAGCACAGATATCGCTGATCCTAGAATTGTATAACGAATCTTGGTCTTAACACTTGGCACAAAATAGTACAAAAGCATCACAACTATGAAAGACCCAGAAATAATAAATGGAATTCGAATGGATGCCACCACTTGCGTTGCAATGGTTGAAAGATGCAGAATTGGTCCCAAGTACGTGATAATTTCTTGACCAAACCCTTGCAAAATCATTAAAACAATCAATAAGAGTACCAGTAAAAGCATCCACACAAATGAAATTAAACGATTCGTGATGGCATTCTGAGTGTCAGCTACTCCGTAAGTTCGGTTAACCGTTCGTTGAAATGCTGCCATCGCCTGACTAGCTGACCAAATTACCAGCAACAACCCAATCGATAAGCTACCACCACTATTATTATTATCAAAAGCTGACTTAATCATGGGCAAAAGCATCGTATAAATCGATGACGGAACCGCGGTTCTGATATACATTAAGATATCATTAGGATCTCCATGTAAAAGTTTAATAATGCTACCAATCATAATTAAAATTGGAAACAGTGATAAGAGGGAATAATACGCCAAGACGATGGCAGAATCAGAAACGTTCCCCATCTTAAAATGTTTCATAACTAACTTAACAAATGAAATTACTTTTTGATTTGTTTTTAGTTCCACAAGCTAGGACTCTCCTTTAAAAGTTGCCTCAATTGCAGATAAAATTTGCTTAGCTGCCGTTCCATCCCCATAAGGATTATGAGCATCAGCCATCTTTCGGTATTCATCTGGATTATCAAGTAAGTCCTCCATCGCATCTTTAATGGCCTTAGGATCAGTCCCAACTAATCTCAAAGTGCCCGCTTTAACTCCTTCGGGGCGTTCAGTCGATTCTCTAAGAACCAAAACGGGCTTTCCAAGTGAAGGAGCTTCTTCTTGAACCCCACCAGAGTCAGACATAATAAAATAACTCCGAGCAGCCATATTATGAAAATCAACCACATCTAAAGGTGCAATCAAATGGATACGAGAATCGCCCTTAAAAATCTGTTGGGCCATCTTTTGAACCACTGGATTAAGATGAACCGGGTAAACCACGTCCACATCAGGATGTGAATCAACCACTTGTTTAATTGCCTGAAACGTTCGTTTCATTGGTTCACCTAGATTTTCGCGCCGATGCATTGTAAGTAAGATGATCCGCTGTCCATCATCAATGTTATCTAAGATCGAATGATGATAATTATCACTCACCGTTTGATGAAGGGCATCAATGGCAGTATTTCCTGTAACAAAGATGTTTGACCCCGGATGATTCTCTTTTATTAAATTTTGCTTACTTAACTCCGTGGGTGCAAAGTACAAGTCAGCTAAAACATCCGTTAATTGACGATTCATTTCCTCTGGATATGGGGAATATTTATTATGAGTACGCAGCCCTGCTTCAACGTGACCTAACATTTTTTTATGATAAAAAGCAACCACTGAAGCGGCAAACGTACTCGTAGTATCACCATGAACTAGAATAATATCTGGATTAGTTTTAGAAATAATTGGACTTAACTTAGTGATCACAGAAACAGTAATATCTCCAAGTGTTTGATCATTCTTCATAATGTTTAAATTATAATCGGGAGTGATTTTGAAAATATCGAGAACCTGCTGCAGCATTTCACGATGTTGACCCGTGACCACTGTGATTGGTTTAAACTTGTTTCGATTTCGCTTCATCTCTAAAATAATTGGAGCCATCTTAATGGCCTCCGGTCGAGTTCCAAAAACAGTCATAACTTTAATTGGTCTGGTCACACTTAATCCCTCCCATTTGCCTAGTACCTTAAGTATATCAAAAGATTTACCCAATTCCGATGCCAAACCACTTTAAATAATGATAAAATGATATTAAACAATCTGTAAATAATTGGTAATGTATTTTTGAATTTAAAAGTTTAATTGCCAAGTACTAAGGAGTAATTAATTTTGGAAAAAATTAGTCTGATTGTTCCTTGTTATAATGAACAGGAATCAATTGAACTTTTCTACAAAACTGTGGAAAAGGTTTTTGCACAAATGAATAAAGACGGTGAAAAGTATGAGCCTGATTACCTTTTTATAAATGATGGATCAAGTGACAATACCTTTAAGATCATTAAAAATCTTCACGAAAAACATCCTGACACCGTTCACTTCATCTCATTTTCAAGAAACTTCGGGAAAGAAGCCGGAATGGCTGCTGGGCTAAGAAATGCCAAAGGCGATTACATTGCACTAATGGACGTTGATCTCCAAGATCCGCCGGAACTCCTTCCTAAAATGCTTAAAATCATTCAGACCCAGGACTATGATTGCGTTGGCTGCGTCCAAACAAGCAGAAAGCAGAATCCAGTACGAGCTTTCTGTTCTTCGATGTTCTATAAAGTCATCGATAAAATGTCAGACGTTAAAATTAAGCCTAACGTTCGAGATTATCGTTTAATGTCTCGACGTTACGTCGATGCAGTAAATGAACTAACAGAATACAATCGATTCTCAAAAGGAATCTTTGCTTGGGTTGGCTTTAACACCAAATATTTAGAGTATCAAGGGGTCCCTCGGGCTGCTGGAGAAACTCATTGGTCTTTCTCACAATTGGTAGAATACTCGATGGAAGGAATTATTGATTTCTCTGATGCCCCACTAACCTTTGCCACTTACGTTGGGATAATCTCATTTTTATTCTCACTCGTTGGGATTGCTTTTGTCGTTATCAGGGCATTATTCTTTGGAGGAGCCGTATCTGGTTGGCCTTCTTTAGTATCAATTATTCTCCTAATCGGTGGAATCCAACTCTTCTGTTTGGGCATTCTAGGAAAATACATTGGAAAAATTTATTTAGAAACGAAACACCGTCCTCAGTACATTATTAAGGACGAAGCATAGTTTAACCGGTAGCCACCTATAAATTATAGGTGGCTTTTTTATACAAAAAAGACTTCACATCATAAAGTGAAGTCTTTTTGAATTTATTAACTAACTTAGAACATTCCCAGAATTCCATTCAGAATCAAGACCATTATTAGCCCCACAACTGAAATCACGGTTTCTAACACCGTCCAAATTGAGAAAGTTTGTTTCATAGTTAAGTCAAAGTATTCTTTGAACATCCAGAATCCGGCATCATTAACGTGTGATGCGGCAAGTGATCCAGCACCAATGGCTAAGGCCATCATTACTGGGTTAACGTTCAATGAAGACATCAGTGGCATAACAAGTCCGGCAGCAGTCATTCCAGCCACCGTAGCTGAACCTAGCGATACACGAAGAATAACGGCAACTAACCAGCCAAGGATGATTGGAGATAGTGATGAGTGCATCATGATGTTCTTAACGGCATCACCAACACCACCATCAATCAAGACTTGCTTAAAGGCACCACCACCACCAATAACCAATAGAAGCATGGCAATTGATTTAACGGAGGCTTCAATACTCTTAGAAACGTCACTCATTTTCTTACCACGATGGAAGCCCATTGACCAGATGGCAAATACTAAAGCGATTACCATGGCAATCATTGGGTTACCTAACATCGAGATAATAGCATCAAATCCTGATGGCTTAGCAACTGCTTTCCCGCCATGGAAAACTAACTGGTAAATGGTATTAACCGCCATGAAAATAGCTGGTAATAATGAAGTTAAAACCGAAAGACCAAAACTAGGAGTTTCATCTAATTTGTATTCTTTAACTTCACCAAAAGCTGGCAGGCTCTTCTTGACTACGAACGCGCTCGGAACAAACTTTTCAGCAAACTTCGTAAAGACAGGACCCGCAATTAAAACAGCTGGAATTGCAACAATGATACCAAAGAGCAATACCTCACCAATATTAGCGCCCAAGGCTGTGGCAACAGCAGTTGGAGCAGGTTGTGGTGGTAAGAATCCCTGGGTTGCTGACAATGCAGCCGCCATTGGAATTCCTAGATAAACAAATGGTACATCGGCTTCAAGGGCAACCGCGAAGACGATTGGAGTAAGTAATACCAATCCAACTTCGAAGAACAATGACATTCCGATAATGAACGAAGCAATTACGATTGCAATCTGTAATCGCTTCTTTCCAAATTTGTCGATCAGCGTCTTGGCAATTCGATACGAACCACCAGAATCAGAAACCAAACGACCGATCATGGCACCGAATCCGAAGACGATGGCCAATTCACCTAATGTACTACCAATACCAGTCTTAATGGCATCGGCAATTGATGCTGGGTTCATTCCTAATCCAAGCGCAACTAAAATAGCTGTGATGATCAAGGAAACAAAAGTATTTAGCTTAAGTTTGATGATCATGAAAAGGAGAAGTGCGATTCCTAAAATCAACACTATGAAGGGCATGTATGACATTTCTTTTCCTCTTTCCAATTATTAAATTAAAACAACGCTATAAATTAATTGTATACGGTTTCATGCCAGTTTTCAACACCATCTTTTAAAATTAAGCTTTAAAATAGCACTAGCCACCTCTTCTTTTACTTAATAAAACTAGTAATGACTCCTCCGATAATGACGAAAATCATTCCAATGGTAATATATAAAAGTTCTCTTTTAGTTTTGTGTTCGTGTAAAAAGATGATTCCACCAAAGGTTGATATGACAACACACATTTGCGAAATCGTAAATCCAGTTGCTACTCCATTTAATTCGGTTGAAATCAAATAGGTTAAAGCACCAAATCCAAACAAGAAACCACTGATAATATTTTTATAGGTAGCCACTTCTTTAAACGGATTAACCTTGGTTTTAAATATTATAAAGCAGGCAAAGATAGTTCCCATCACGACCATTCCAATGGTTTGAGGGAGAAACGCTGCCCATCCATTAGTATTAGCAACTTTTGGGAATGCCGAATAGCCAACATACCCAAAAGTTCCGACGATTAAAACTAAAATACCCTTTCTAATATTAACCTGTTGCTTTTCTTCCTCAGTTTTTGGTGCTAACGTTCTGTCTTTTTTGGTAGTTAGTAAAACACCCAAAATAATTAAAATAATCGATCCGAATCCAGCTAACTTTGGAATCAAACCCGCCCATTCACCAAAAACAATTACTCCAGTTAATGAATTGCCAATCAACTGAAGACCAGTTGACACTGGCATGGACAACGAAACTCCCATCAGTGAAAATGCAGTGTACTGAGTATATTGTCCAATTGCCCATGCCATCCCAGACAGAAGACAAAGCCAAAAAACTTCTTTTGAAATCACTGGTTGCTTAATGAAATAGACAATAACAGCAATTAAAATGGCTCCATATGTAGAACCCATTAGTTGATTAATTGGCTTTCCACCTAGCAAACCGATTGAAATTGGTAAGATACCCCAAGCAATAGCTGGTAATAATGCAATTAAAATATTCAAACTTAATCCCCCGAATTAAAATAATTTCTAATAATTCTCTTCAAGTTCAATATACTACCTTTTAAATCAAACCGATATTCAAAGTCACAAAAAAAGGACACCAAATGTGTCCTTTTTTGAAAAGATAAAATTTTAAATAAAACTTGTAATGACACCACCAAGAATGACACAAATCATTCCAAGTGTGACAAATACTAGTTCTTTCTTTGTCTTGTGTTCGTGAAGAATTATAATTCCACCAAAGGTTGAAATGACAACACACATCTGTGAAATCGTAAATCCAGTGGCCACTCCGTTTAATTCAGTCGAGATTAGATAGAAGAAGGCACCAAATCCGAACAAAAATCCGGTAATAATGTTTTTATATGAAACAGCTTGTTTAAACGGATTAACCTTGGTTTTATAAGCACTAATAATAACAAAGATCGTTCCCATGATGACCATCCCGATCGTCTGGGGCAGAAAGGCTGACCAACCATTGGTATTAGCAATCCTTGGAAAATCAGAGTAACCGATATATCCAAACATGCCAATTACTAACAGAATTAAACCATTCCGAGTATGCTGAGCGGCATTCTCTTCAGCCGTCTTGGGTTCATTACTGCCATTGTCTTTCAAAGTTGTTAGTAAGACCCCAATGATAATCAAAATAATTGATCCAAAACCAGCTAGCTTGGGAATTAAGCCAGCCCATTCACCAAAGAAGATTACTCCGGTAACTGAAGTACCAACTAACTGCAAACCAGTTGAAATTGGCATCGTTCGTGATACACCAATTTGAGTAAAGGCCATGTACTGAGTCATTTGACCAACTGCCCAAGCCATCCCTGAAAGTAAACACCACCAAAAGTCCTGCATGGTGATCACTGGCTGTTTAAAAATAAACACAAGGATGGCAATAATTAACGCTCCATATGTAGTTCCCATCAACTGATTAACTGGTTTACCACCGATTAACCCAGTTGCAATAGGAAGAAGACCCCAACCTAACGCTGGGAGTAAAGCAATTAAGATATTCAATATAATTTCCTCCTAAAATATAAATCCGTGTAGAACACATTATAATCGCCCATAAGCCCAAAAATCAATTAATTAATTATTATCAGCAACATTTGCCCAAATAAAAAACACCTCATTTAGATGAAGTGTTTTAGCGCATATAAATGACCCCACTCAGACTCGAACTGAGATCGACCGCTTAGGAG
Source organism: Fructilactobacillus sp. X8R1C1 (assembly GCF_059900945.1). Classification (NCBI taxonomy): domain Bacteria; kingdom Bacillati; phylum Bacillota; class Bacilli; order Lactobacillales; family Lactobacillaceae; genus Fructilactobacillus; species Fructilactobacillus sp. X8R1C1. The sequence goes on from NZ_JBWXVH010000002.1 coordinate 27,224, forward strand.
GCGGTTGCCCTATCCAGTTGTGCTATGGGGCCAAAAACATTTTCTATTCTCTCACGAATAAAAAATTTAGTAAAGAACCAAACTAATGGTGATTTTTATGACTACTTGGTTTACCCTTATCTTTTTGTTTTCGTTTTCGGTGTTTATTCTTTTTTGGTTTAGCCTGGATAGCTTCGTGCACCTGTCTTTTTTTAGTCAGTGCCTGTTGTTTGATTTCTTTTTGATGCTCTAACTGTGAGTCATCAATGTGATCAACGATCTCCCCATTGAAATAATAAATTGGTTTTAATTCATATTCACTATTATCTAAAACGTGCTTTAAATCGCGAAGATCATGGTCATCTCCAAAATTAATTACTAACCCTGGCTCACCCATTCGGCCCGTTCGACCAACACGATGAATGTAGGTATTCGATTCATTTGGCAAATCATAATTAATCACAGCTGGTAATTTTGCAATGTCAAGTCCCCTTGCAGCCACGTCAGTCGTTAATAATAATTTAATTCTTCCCAAACGAAAATCATCCAGCGCCTTTTTGCGGCTCTGTTTACTTTCACCTGCGGCTAATTTTTGTACCTTGCCATTTCCCTCGTGTTTGAAGAAATTAAAAGCCCGATTAAGCGTATCAGTCTGATTAAAAAATACTAATGCTTTAAAACCTTGCATTTTAGATAACCGGTTTAACATTTCATTTCGCTTGGCTCGTGAGATTTGAAAGAGGCCATGGGTTACCTTACCTCTGGTTTGATCAATATCCCTAACGTCAATTATGTCGGCACTTTTACCCATTTTTTCCTTTAGATGATACAAAACATCAGTGTCTGTAGCAGAAAAGTAGGCAGCCTGAGCATCTCTTGGAACTGCAGCAATAATATTTTTAACCTGATCTAAAGAAGTATCGTTGAGCAAATCATCAGCTTCGTCAATGACCACTGTTTCAACGTCATTAACCTTTAATTTTCGTTCATTAATCAAGCTAAGAATTCTTCCGGGAGTTCCCACAACAATCTCTGGATGTTTTTTTAACTGTTCTTGTTGCCGTTTAACGTTTGCTCCACCAATCAATGGCAAAATTTTCACTTTAAAAGAAACCGCCCAATCTCTAATCACACCTGCCACTTGCATCGCCAGTTCTTGAGTAGGTTCGATCACAATGACCTGTGTGCCAACCCCTGGCATCGAATTAGCCAAAATCGGCATTGTAAACGCCACGGTCTTGCCAGAACCAGTTGGTGATAGTGCGACAATGTCATTTTCACCCTCAATCATCGGTGCATAGACTGCTTTTTGGATTGGGGTCTGTTTTTCATATCCTAATTTTTCAAAACGCTTAACAAATTGTTCGAGCACACTATTCTCCTATTTGTAAATAATGAATTCCAGCACTATCAGCAAGACGTCCCATTAAAGCATTAACTTTCTGCATTAAATTCAGTCCTCCAACGTATCGATTTTCGTAAACAGGATTCCCTGGATGATTTATGACTTCAGCAAAATCATTTGCTTCTGGAATCATCGGATTGTCGGTATAAAGAGGAGAAATCTCACTTTCTTTACCCTCATTCATTAATTTAGCTGCCGTAAACTCACCAGCATTATCAATTAAGACCGTTTGCTTTCCACAGTAGATCTCTGATTGTTGATACGAAGTAGTCACCTTACTAAAGTTTAAAGTAACATCAAAAGTGCCATAGTTTAAAACAGCGACTCCACCACCATCAGCTCCGGTTTCAATGAATTTAGGATAGTACATCTGTGTTCTTGGTAATCCAAATAGAGCAACGGCATCATACACAGGATAAACTCCGAGGTCTTCCAAGGCTCCGCCACCAAATTTAAGGTTAAAGACATTCGGAACTTCACCCTTAAGAACCTTATCGTATCGAGAAGAATATTTGCTAAAAGTAAATTCTGCCCCATCAATTTTAATATCATCAATTTGATCTTGAACCGCTTTAAAAGCAGGCATGTGAATGTTCCGTGCTGCTTCCATTAAGCGAGCTTTGGGATGTTGCTTTAACGTGTCGATGGCAGACTGGAATTGATATGGTCCAATAAAAGCAGGCTTTTCAACAATGACATTCTTGTCATGCTTAAGTGCTTCAATGACTTGTTGATAGTGAATGGCATTTGGTGAAGCAATATAAACGGTGTCGAATTTGTCAGATTCAAAGAAAACCTGTAAATCATCAAAAATGTTGTCACAATCATTTGGCTGAGCAAATTTCCGCGCCGTATCTAATTTTCTTGAATAAACAGCGTTCAACTTATACTTGCCAGTACTAACAGCAGCATCAACAAACTTTTGTGTGATCCAGTTAGTTCCAATTATTCCTAATTTAATCATTATAATTCTCCCATTGTACTTCTTCATTATTCACAATATTTACCTGACCTAGATACTGATTCCACTGCTTCTGGTTCCCATTAAAAGCTACGGAATCAAAGCTTCCCTTCTGCCCATCAATGTTTAAATGATCGGAAGAATTCATGTTGATAAAGCGCACGTGCGGTTTCTTTGCATCGCTTTCATTATTTAACCAAAAAGCGGCGTGTGGAATTGATCTAAATTCTCGGTACATCTTCTCGTTAGTATTAATAATAACAGGTCGATCGTATCTCTGGTACAAAAACTGAACAAATTCATTAATCCGTTTCTTTTGTTGCTTTAAATTCACGTTGTTTTCATCATACGGATAGTAATATTGAACTTGAATGACGATTGGAAGCGTCCCGGTATTATCTTTGACTTGAGTTATAAAATTACTCTCTTGGTCTTCAATACTACTCTTAAATCCATAGGTATGATAAACCCCAATCTTTAAACCAGATCCCTGACTGCGATTGTAATTATTGTCAAAATTATCGTCAGCAAAGCTTGCTCCTTGAGTAGAACGAATGTACACGAACTTTTGGCCTTTCTGTTTAAGTGCCGTAAAATCGATGTACCCATCGTCTTGATTTACCGTCACACCCTGAACTGGATACTTTTTCAAAAGTAATTCGCGATCACGATTTTTATGAGCAAAGTACATCCAAATGGAAATAACGATAACTAGTAGCAGTACACTAACCAGTCCAATTAATGCCCACCTAGTTAATTTTTCTTTTCTTACTTTTTTTCGAAGGTTGGACCGGTTAATCTCAGTCATTTGGACCTCCTCAATCATTTCTTATAATTAGTATAATTATAAATCAATATTATCACTATTTATTGATATTCGCTTGAATTCAAACGTTGATTTCAATATAATGAAAGCGTTATAAGTAGTATAATTTTTTTACTCGATCACTTAATAAAGTTGGCATGAAATCTGTCATAGAGTGCATCAACTAGCATGGAAGGGAAAGATTATAATGGAAAACGTAATTGGGGTCGACATCGGAACTACAAGTGTCAAAACCGTTTTATACGATGACAAAGGTGAAGTTAAAGGTTATTCAAACGATGGATATACTTTGTATCAAGACACTGCCGACATGGCAGAAGAAGATCCAGAGGAGATTTTCTCAGCGATGATTCAAGGTCTACAAAATGTTCTTAAAAAAGTAGACCCTAAAAAAGACACCATCAAGGGAGTTTCATATTCGTGTGCAATGCACAGTTTGATCCTCTTGGATGAGAACCACAAGCCACTCACCCGCGCAATCACTTGGGCAGATAATCGTGCCGTTGAATACGCAGATAAATTAAAAGAAAACGGCATTGGAATGGAACTTTACAAAAAGACTGGTGTTCCAACTCATCCAATGACACCACTTGTAAAGGCCATGTGGCTCAGAAATGAAAAGCCTGAATTGTTTAAAAAAGCCCGTTATTTTGTTGGTGTTAAAGAATACATCAACTATAAATTATTTGGGGTTCTAAAAGAAGACTATTCGATCGCTAATGCAACTGGCCTATTCAATATTTTTGACATGGACTGGGACGATGAAGCCTTAAAAGTTGCTGGCATCAAGCGTGATCAACTGCCTGAATTAGTAGACACCACTTATCAATTAAAGGGCTTAAACGAAGAATACGCCAATAAAATCGGAATTGATAAAGATACACCATTTATCATTGGTGCTTCTGACGGTCCTCTGGCTAACTTAGGGGTAGACGCCATTAAACCTGGTGTAGTAGCTGTCACAATTGGAACTTCTGGTGCCGTTCGTGTCGTTAACGACAAGCCAACGATTGATCCTAAGGGTCGTGTATTCTGTTACTACCTAGCTAAGAATATGTGGGTTGTCGGTGGACCCGTTAATAACGGTGGAATTGTCTTCCGTTGGGTTCGTGATCAACTCTGCTTGCCAGAAAAAGTCACTGCCGAACAGATGAATATTGATGCTTACGATCTTCTAACTGAAATTGCTTCTAAGATTCCAGCAGGATCCGAAGGGTTAATCTTCTTACCGTTCTTGGGTGGTGAAAGAGCTCCAATCTGGGATGCCGACGCTCGTGGAACATACTTCGGTTTGACCAGAAAACACACTCGTGCCCACATGATTCGATCTGCTCTTGAAGGAATCGTGTATAACCTCTACACCGTTATGTTAGCCCTTGAAGAAGTTGTTGGCGAACCAAAGAGTATTCAAGCAACTGGTGGTTTTGCTCGTTCAGAACTTTGGCGCCAAATGTTAGCCGACATCTTTGAACAAGACGTCAACATTCCAGAAAGCTTCGAAGGTACGGCTCTTGGAGCTGCTACCCTTGGAATGTACAGTTTAGGCATGATTGACAGCCTTTACGACGTCAGCAAGTTTGTTGGGGTTACCAATACTCATAAACCAAATCCAAAGAATTACCAAGCTTATCGTGAATTGATCCCAATTTACATTCGTCTAAGTCGTCATCTTCAACCAGAATACAAGAACATTGCTAATTACCAACGTGAACATGAAAATGATTGGAAAACCGGTCCAAAAGACGAAGACTAAATCAATATCACTAAAAAGCATCCAATTGGATGCTTTTTTATTTTATGTACTGACTTCGATTTGGCCCCATGCTATAATTAACCATTACGCAAAAAGGAGTGGATCAAATGCCTCAAAGCAACTTAAAGAAAAACATTGGAATCGGTGCTGCCCTGTCAACCGTCATGGGAACCGTGATCGGTGCTGGAGTCTTTTTCAAAACTGCCAGTGTCGTATCTAATACTCATTCTGTCACTCTCACCATCCTAGCATGGATCATTGGTGGCCTTTTAACAATTTGTGGTGGACTAACGGTTTCAGAATTGGCTGCGGCCATTCCTAAAACTGGAGGAACCATTCAATACTTAAAGTATACTTATGGACCGCTAACTGGATTCCTACTGGGATGGGCCGAAATCCTTGTGTATTTTCCGGCCAACTTAGCGGCTCTCTCAATTGTTTTCTCCACTCAACTAATTAATTTGTTTCACTTATCAACATCACTCTCAATTACCATTGCAATTATTTGTGCATTAGGTGTTACGTTAATTAACCTTTTAGGATCAAAAGTGGCCGGAAGAGTCCAATCTTTGACACTAATTGTCAAATTAATTCCTATCTTTATCATTGTAATTGCTGGACTATTACTCCCGGGTCACGTTGACGTATCTTTTTGGCCTCCAATCCAAAACCATGGCTCCACTAACCTATTAACTGCTTTTGGTGGCGGATTACTGGCCACAATGTTTGCCTACGATGGATGGATCAACATCGGAAGCATCGCCGGCGAAATGAAAAATCCCCAAAAGGACCTGCCTAAGGCCATTATTTTGGGTTTAACTTTTATTATGATCATCTACGTTTTGGTAAACTGGGTTTTCTTAAAAAATATGCCACTTGACCAAATTGCAGGAAATCAAAACACCGCCTATGAAGTTGCCATGAAACTATTTGGTGGCATTGGCGGAAAACTAGTGACCATTGGCATCTTAATTTCCGTTTATGGCGCTATGAATGGTTACATCTTAACCGGGATCAGAGTTCCGTATGCAATGGGTAAAGACGATCAATTACCATTTAGTAAATACTTTGCAAAACTTTCTAAACACACTGCTACCCCATATATTTCGGGATTATTTATGTTTATGATCGCTGTCGTTATGATTTTCATGGGTAGTTTTGATATGCTAACTGATATGTTAGTTTTCGTGATGTGGATATTTAATTGCCTTTTGTTCGTTGCTTTATTCATCTTAAGAAAGCGTGAACCGGAGTTGGTTCGCCCATACAAAGTACCTTGGTATCCAATTGTCCCAATTCTCGCACTAGTCGGGGGGATCTTTATCTTAGTTTCAACGATCCTGACCCAAACCGTTTTGGCTATCATTGGTATCATAGCCACTTTAATAGGAATTCCAGTTTATTACTGGCATAAAATGATGAAAAACAAAATTTCAACTGAAAAATAAAAAGAATCTAGCGAGCTAGATTCTTTTTATTTACTCTTTTCCAACACCGTTACACTTTCAACATGCGGTGTTTGCGGAAATTGATCCACTGGTTGAACGGGTTGTTTAATTTCATAGCCACCATCAATTAGAGCCTGACAATCCCGTACAAGAGTAGCAGGACTACATGAAACATATACTAATCGTTCTGGCTTCATCTCTAAGACACTAGCAATAAAGGTTGGATCAAGGCCCTTTCTTGGCGGATCAACTACCACGACATTTGGTCGAATGTCCTGCTCTGCCCACTTTTTCATCTGATCCTCAGCCTTTGCAACCACAAAGCTAACATTATCAATATGATTTAATTTAGCGTTCTTTCGGGCATCTTCAATTGCCTCAGCAACCACATCAACTCCGTACACATGCTTAACTTTTGGTGCCATTGCCAGTGAAATTGTCCCAATCCCGCAATACGCATCAACCACCACATCATTTTTCGATAATTGCGCCTTATCGATGGCCAAAGAATAAAGTTTTTCAGTCTGAACCGGATTAACCTGGTAAAACGACATTGGTGAAATCAAAAACTTGGTGTTTAAGAGTTCATCCTTGATGTAAGCTTTACCTGATAACAGGATGTTCGTGTCCCCCATCAGTCGATTCCCGTGAGAATCATTAACATTTTGAATTAAACTATCTAAATCAGGCAACTGATCATTAATGGATTTAATAATTTCATCTTTATGTGGCAAGTTTTTACCATTGGTAACCAAAACTACCATCATCTCGCCGGTTGCTTTTCCATAACGGACCATAATATTCCTAATACAACCCTTGTGAGTTGCCTCATTGTAAGCACTAACATGATAAGCTCGTAAAACATCCCGAACCTTAATAATGGCTTCATCGATGTGGGGATCTTGAATGTAAAAATCTTCAATTGGAATTAAATCATGACTGTGGCGCCGATAAAAACCCGTTTCCAATTGACCATTCATCTTCCTAACCGGAATCTGAGCCTTATTTCGGTATTTTGATGGATTATCCATTCCAATTGTTTGAGCAACAGCAACGTTTAAATGAGCCTTCTTAAACAATTCCTCAATCTGATGTTGTTTAAACTCTAATTGTTTTGGATATGCAAGGTGTTGTAATGGAGCAATCCCAGACTGCGTATACCGTCGATCAATTGCTTGAACTCGATTGGGACTTGGTTCGATAATCTTTTCTAATTTTCCAAAGGCGAAGTTCTTTTTAACTTTAATCACCCTGATCTGGACTTTCTCACCTGGAAGAGCATCCTCAATGAAAATCGGAAAATCGGAAACCTTACCAACCCCCATTCCCTGGTAAGTCAAATCAATCACGTTTACCGTGAGGTCTTGGTTTTTCTGTACTGGAGCTTCTTTTTTAGCGCTCATTTGTTCTCCTTACTAAAAAGTTTTGCCGTTACACGGCAAAACTTATTTTTTACTATCAGACGGAAGTTCATCGACTTTTCTGACGAACTTCTTTTCAACATTTTTGACCTGAGGAGCGACACTAGCCGACTCACTGATATCATCAGTCTTAAGGTTGGAATAAATACTAATTCGCTGCTTTAGATCGACAAACTTCATCGGAGCATCACCACCGTATTCGCCATCAAGATTAATCTGTAAGCGACTATCATCCCCAGGAAAAGCCTCAAATGTATTGGTCTTTTTGTATATAATCCTAGGATCATCAATGTGCCGACCGCCATTAAACGCTTTAGCAATTAATTGCAACATTTCAACTAAATTACCGGTTTTAACAATAATCATGGTAAATTTACCATCATCCATGGTTGCGTTTGGAACAATTTGTTCAAAACCACCCACTGAATTAGTCATGGCTAAAAAAAACATTGAAGCCTTCCCACGATATTCTCCACCATCATACTTTAATAACATCGGAACTGGCTTCACATTTGGCAACATTTCTGCTCCCTTTACCAGGTATGCAAGATACCCAAAAATAGTCTTTAAATCAGAAGGAACATTGTAAGTTAATTCTGTCATAAACCCACCAGCCGCAATATTAATGAAATAATTAGTCACTTCATCATTGTATGCTTTACCAACGTCCATCTTTGAAACATTGCCCTTAGTGATCACTTTAGCAGCTTCAACGTAATCATCTCGAGGAATGTGCAATGCACGCGCAAAATCATTGGTAGTTCCAGCGGGAATGATTCCTAATTGTGGTCGATAATCACGTGGAGCAATGCCATTAATTACTTCATTGATGGTCCCATCTCCACCTGCCGCAATGATGAGATCAAATCCCTCTTCAGATGCACGGGCGGCTTCATCACGTGCTGAGTGTGGTTTGGGAGTGGTCGCAAAAGCACTGGCTTCATATCCACCATTCTCCAAAACATCCAAAATATTAACCAACTGCGGTTTTAACATTTCACGTCCAGACGTTGGATTGTAAATTACTCGTGCTTTTTTGACCATTCTTACATCACCCTATTTATCTAAAGAACCTTTCAATAATTTGTTTACAACTTGCGGATTAGCTTGTCCATGAGTTTGTTTCATAATTTGTCCAACCAAATATCCAACAGCTCGATCTTTACCATTATGATAATCATCAACTGACTGTTGGTTATCTTTTAAGACCCCATCAATAATTGGTTGCAGTTTTTTAGGATCAGATAATTGGACCAGTCCTTTTTCTTCAACGAATTTCTTTGGATCTTGCCCCTTAGTAACTGCCTTAAATACTTTTTTAGCCATTTTACTTGAGATGGTATCGTCCATAATCATTTTAATCATGGTAGCCATCGCTTCAGGCGTGATTTTGGTGTCTTCCAAGTTAGCTTGATTATCGTTCAAGTACGCATTGACGTTATCTTGAAGGTAGTTAGCGGCTAATTTAGGATCAGCACCTAATTTAACCATTTTATCATAAAAATCAGACATTTCTTTGGTCTGAGTGATAACCATTGCATCATAATCAGTGATCCCTAATTCATTAACGTAACGATTACGACGTTTGATAGGCATCTCAGGCATGGATTCTTTTAATTCATTAATCCATTCATCAGAAATACTCAAAGTTGGAAGATCTGGTTCTGGGAAGTAACGATAATCATCTTTTCCCTCTTTGACACGCATTAACTCAGTTTTACCAGTAGATTCATCAAAACGACGACTCTCAGAATTAATCTGACCGCCGGACATCAACACCTGTTGTTGACGTTGTTCTTCGTACTCAAGTGATTTTCTGACATGATTAAATGAATTTAAGTTCTTTAATTCAATCTTTTGACCCAATTCTTTACTACCAATGGGTCGAACTGAGATATTAACATCAACCCGCATTGACCCTTCTTCCATCTTGACATCAGAAATTCCGGTAAATTGAATCCGTTGTCTTAATCCTTCCAGATAATCATATGCCTGTTGCGGAGTTGTCATCTCAGGCTTAGAGACAATTTCAATAAGCGGAGTCCCCTGACGGTTTAAGTCAACGTAAGAATATTTTTGTTCATGGGTATTCTTACCAGCGTCTTCTTCAATATGCATCTCTTCGATTCCAATTTTTTTCTTACCATTTTCGGTCTCGACTTCAATCCATCCGTTTCTAGCAGTGGGTCTCTCGTTTTGAGTAATCTGATACCCCTTCGGATTATCCGGGTAGAAATAATTTTTACGATCAAAATGAGGGTGCTTTTCAATATGAGCATGTAAAGCTAGCGCCGCTGTGATACCATCCGCAACGACCTGTTTGTTAACGACTGGGAGCGTTCCAGGATAGCCCCAGTCAATCACGTTAGTATTACTATTGGGCTTGTCTCCAAACTGTGCAGCAGATGGACTATAAATTTTTGAATTAGTTTTAAGCTCAACGTGGACTTCTAGACCAATGGTCGTTTCAAAATTCATGACTATTTACCTCCCATCTTTGGTGTTTGCTTGTGAAAATCAGTATTCTGTTCAAAAGCGTATCCTGCTTTATAAATGGTACTCTCATCAAACGGTTTCCCCATTAATTGCATTCCGATTGGCAAACCATTACTGGATCCAGCAATTTGTGACATAGCAGGAACTCCAGCCATATTGGCTGGAATCGTCAAAATATCATTCATATACATTTCAATGGGATCTTGATCTTCTACTCCAATTGTAAAGGCAGTAACTCGAGATGTTGGACTCAAAATTAAATCATGGTCAGCAAAAACCTTTTTAAAATCATTGATGATTAAAGTCCGAATTTTAGCAGCCTGTTTATAATATTTATCAACATTATCGTAAGAAAGCGATAAGGTCCCTAGCATAATCCGTCGCTTAACCTCATCCCCAAACCCTTCTGATCGTGATTTAACGTACAATTCATCAAGTGTTTGAGCATCTGATGCTCGATATCCATAACGAATCCCATCGAATCTTTCTAGGTTAGAAGATGCTTCAGCGGTTTGAAGCGCATTATAAGCAATAACACCATATTTAGAATTAGGCATCGAAACCCAGTCAACCTTTGCACCTAATTTTTTAAACGTTTCTGCGGCATTTTTGATTGCTTTTGAAACATCAGGAGATAACTTATTAACGTATTCCTTGGGAATGCCAATTCTCATCCCCTCGACCCCATCTTTAATGTGTTCGGTGAAATCAGGAACTTCCTGTTTTGAACTAGTTGAATCGTGTTCGTCATGACCTGAAATTGCGTTTAAAACCAGAGCATTGTCAAAGACACTTCTAGTAAGAGGTCCAATTTGATCAAAACTTGAAGCCATCGCAATAAGTCCAAAACGTGATACTCGACCATAGGTTGGCTTCATTCCAACAATTCCCGTGAATGAAGCTGGTTGTCTAATTGAACCTCCGGTATCTGATCCAAGTGCAACTGGAACTTCACCGGAAGCAACTGCGGCAGCCGAACCACCGGACGAACCGCCAGGAACTTTGCTATAATCCCACGGATTGTGAGTGGTTTTAAGGGCTGAATTTTCAGTTGAACTTCCCATTGCAAATTCATCCATGTTGGTTTTACCAACGTTAATGGTACCAGCATTAGAAAGTTTCTTGGCCACCGTTGCATCATAAATTGAAGTGAAATTTTCTAGCATTTTTGAAGATGCAGTAGTTGGTAATTCTTTAGTAACGATGTTATCTTTCAAAGCCAACGGAATCCCATCTAAAATATTATTAGGATCAATCCCACGTTCATCAATGGCTTTAGCATTTTCAAGCGCTTTATCATTTAGATTATTAAAAGCATCAATGTTTTGGTCAGTAGTTTTGATGTTGTCCATGGTCTCTTTTACTAAGTCAACGGCCGAAATTTCCTTATTTACCAACATCTGGTGAAGTGAACGCAAATCCTTATCTAAATAGTTCATTATTATTCATCCTCACTTTCGTCAATAATTACTGGAACTTTAATTAAGTCATCTTGAATATCAGGAGCATTCTTTAACAAAGCATCTTGTTCGTGCCAATCTTCTGCCACGTCTTTTCTAGTAACGTCAATTCGATCCGTTACCGTATAAGTGGGCTCAACACCCGATGTATCAACTTTTTCAAGTGTATCCAACATTTTCAACAAATCATTTAATTGTTGGGTGAATTCAGGTAATTCATCTTTTTTTAATTCAAGCTTAGCTAACCCAGCAATATGTTGGGTTTGTTCTTCCGTAATCTTATCAGCCATTTTATCCCCTCTTTTACTAAATCACTAAATCTTAATAGCTATTAAACACATGCGAACTGAAGGACTTTCCTCCCGCATTTCGGTTCAAATAACTTTGAATTCCATCAGTTGATTTTACGGTAATATCAATTGGTACACTGCCAGGAAGATATTTTTGAGCAGCATTCTGTAGGTATTGAGTAAAACTGATGATTTCAGTTTGACTATAAAATTGAGTTGTAATGTTAATGTGCATTCCTTGAAGTTGCTTACCCTTGTATTGAGCCTGTGCAGTAATCCCACTCAAGTTAGGGAAGAAATTTTGAACCTGTGACTTAAATTGATTAAACGCAGATAAATCATTCGTATTAGGTCCCTTAGAACCATTGGCAATCGGGAACACATATGATTTTTCATTAATTGGTTTCCATGAGTTTACAGACGTCGTGCCCGGATTGTTAACCGATGAGGCAAAGAAATTACCACCAGTCAAACTATCGTTTGGAGCTTGCTTGTACAATGCAATCACGATTGGAATATTCTTTAATTCTTTATTCTGTCTCAATCGTTTAAGGATCGTGTTAGCCATCTCCTTACCTTGTTTCTCAACCACATCATCGGGGATCTTCTGTTGATACTGGCTCCCATACTTCTGTTTAGTGTAGTAGTACACTGAATTGATCCCAAGGCCAATGGTCATACCCTTCATGGTCATTTTATTACCATTTGGAACTAAGAAGTCTTGTTCATCCATTTGTTGCAAGTACATTGGGGTTACTTTTCCCTTTTGTTGCGATGGATTTAGTCCCTCCGGGTTTTGCTTTGACTTACGATCAAGCCACTTCTCGGCAGTGTCAGTAGAGATGTATTGTCCCTCCTGAAAAACATACTTATCAGTCGAAAAATTCTGCTTGGAAATTCCAAGCAAACCGTTCTGAAATCCTTTCAAGTTAAACTGATTATCATTTTGTTGAATGTCAACTCCACGCGATTTACTAGTTTGATAATGTCCATCCTTAATAACACTCTGATAATTCTTACCACCAGTTTCCCCGGTTAATTGTGTATTCTTATTATTTGTATTAGTGGTACTCTTGTTAGTACTCCCACAAGCTACTAACATTAATGCGCTAGCCGCCACCATTAAAATTACTTTTAAGCGTCTCAACTTAAATTCCTCCGACTTCTTATCATTCTTTTTGCATTTCATTTTTAAAATGATCTTCATCCCAAACCGGAACCGAAAGAGATTGAGCTTTGGTTAGCTTACTACCTGCATCCTCTCCCGCAATTACTAGGTCGGTATTTTTAGAAACACTACTTGTGACATCCGCTCCATGGTTTTCAAGCCATTCACTGGCTTGACCCCTAGTTAAATCAACCAACTTTCCGGTCAATACAACTCGTTTACCATTGAAAAAGTTATCTGGTTGTACTATCTCTTCATTATTTACATAGTCCATATTAACACCAACATCAACGAGTTCGCCAATTAATTCTCTACTATCAGCGTTTTCAAAATAAGTATGAACACTATCAGCAATAACTTGACCAATGGTGTCAATTGAGGCGATTTCTTCGACACTTGATTTCATGAGAGCATCCATGGTTTTAAAGTGGGCAGCAATTAATCGCGCTGCTTTAGCACCGACGTGTCTGATGCCCAATCCAAAAAGCAATCTTTCAAGTGAATTGCTCCGACTACTATCAATGGCAGAAAGTAAATTGTTAGCAGACTTGTCACCAAACTTATCAAGAGTTAGTAGTTCATCATAACTAAGGTGATACAAGCTGGCCACATCCGAGACCATTTTTTTATCAAACAACTGCTTCACAATCTTAGGACCCAAACCATCAATATCCATTGCATTTCTAGAAGCAAAATGATTAATTTGTTCCACCAGCTGTGCTGGACACTTCGGATTAATACAACGTAAGGCAACCTCACCATCTAAGTGGACTAATTTAGCACCACATGAAGGACATCGATCTGGGATAACATATGGCTTAGAATCTTTTGGCCTTAAATCAGGAAGATACCTTTCAACCTCCGGAATAATGTCGCCAGCTTTATACAAAACAACTGTATCATCGACACGGATATCTTTTTTCTCAATATAATCAGGATTATGAAGTGACGCTCTTGAAACGGTAGTACCGGCCAATTGCACTGGATCCATGATTGCGGTAGGAGTTACCACTCCCGTTCTTCCAACGGTCCACTCAATCTTTTTAATTTTAGTATGAACTTCTTCTGGCGGAAACTTGTAAGCGATCGCCCACTTCGGGACTTTAACCGTATGCCCAATTTCCATTTGTAAAGGAAGCGAATTGGTCTTAATCACAATGCCATCGATACCAAAGGTGAGATTATCTCTTGCTGCTGAATACTTTTTAATGTAAGCATCAATCTGATCCATATTGTCAGCCACTTGATAATGCTCATTGATGGTAAAGCCTAATTCTTTTAGTTCCTCTAAAAGTCCACTTTGAGTGGTAGCCTTTAAATCGTCATAATTAGCAACGTTATACATAAAAGTACTTAAGTGGCGATCCTTAGTAACTTTTGGATCCAATTGTCGAAGACTCCCGGCAGCAGCATTTCTCGGATTAGCAAACGTTGGTTTTCCGTCATCTTGTCGTCGTTCATTTAACTTTAAAAAGGCTTCTTTTCCCATATAACATTCGCCACGTACTTCAATATCAATGGGTCGACTTAATTTTTTAGGGATTGATGGGATGGTTTTTAAATTTTCAGTGATATCCTCACCAATTTGTCCATTTCCCCTAGTCGATCCCTGCACGAACACCCCATGCTCATAACGAAGTGAAATAGCTAGTCCATCGATCTTCAACTCACAATTATACTCAGTATCTTGAGGATAATTGTGCTTGAGTCGAATCACAAAATCCTTAAGCTCTTGGGGTGAAAATACGTCACCCAGTGAAAGCATTGGAATCTCGTGATTGACCTTTGTAAATTCATTCGAAGTTGCCCCACCAACGTGCTGAGTCGGTGAATCAGGAGTGATAATTGCTGGAAACTTAGCTTCCAGATCCTGCAAGCGAGCATAGTTTCGATCATATTCCGCATCTTCTACGGTTGGCTGATCCTGTTCATAGTACTGTTTTCCCCACTTAATTAACTTTGGTCTTAGTTCTGAGGCCTCTTTTTTTGCTTCACTTTCATTAACCTGATCCATTGGAATCTTAAACAATCTTACCACTCCCTTACTTAATCGATTGAATTTTTGTTATGGGTGCAAATGCAGCTAATAGACGTTTAATTCCTTTTTCTGGAAAGGCAATGTCAAGTTCCATATCTTCACCGGTTCCATTAATTTTAACAACAGTTCCAGTTCCCCACGCCTTGTGTTTGACTTTATCACCAATATTCCATGACTTCTTGTCAGCACCAGTTCCTTGGGGTTTTTCGACTCGTTTGTTAGGTCGATGATATGGTTCACTAAAGGCTCGATTGGTTCGTTTATTATACTCACTACTGGTGTCAAATGGAGTCTTAGGTCCCGTTGGAATTGAACTCTCATTATCCAATACATCCGAATTAATTTCATCCATAAATCGTGACTCGGGATTATTTTGCATTCTACCATATAACATTCGTGAATATGCATTTGTCATATAGAGTTTGGTCTGAGCCCGCGTAATTCCCACATAGGCTAACCGTCGTTCTTCTTCTAACTCACTTTCCTTTTCAGTAGCTCGACTAAGAGGAAAAATTCCTTCTTCCATCCCAACCATAAAGACGACTGGAAATTCAAGTCCTTTAGCAGCATGCAAAGTCATTAAAGTCACCTGTTTAGCCGATTCATCAACATCGTCTTGAGCCGATACAAGGGCCAGATCCGCCAAAAAATCTGTCAAACGACTATCACTACTACCAGTCTGTTCATCATACTTTAAATCAGAATCTTTTGTGACAGAAAGAAATTCTTCAATATTCTCAATCCGTGTCTGTGACTCCAGTGAATTGGTTTTCTTTAGATCAGCCATATATCCAGATTGATCCAAAAGTGCTTCGGTAATTTCCGTAACGGTCATATCCTTTTGCTTTTTTTGAACGTTTGATATGACATTAGCAAAATTAGCAATGGCATTTCGAGCACGACTGGAGATATTATTGGCCAAGTCAACATTTTGAGCTGCTTCTAGTAGATTCCATCCATTATCTGCTGCAAACATTCTCAACTTTTCCACACTTGAACTACCAATTCCGCGCTTAGGAACGTTAACAACCCGTTCAAAACTTAATGAATCACTAGGATTAGCAATGAGAGTCAAATACGAAAGAATGTCCCGGATTTCCTTACGGTCGTAGAATTTATGCCCACCAACCATCGTGTACGGAATATTTGATTTCAAGAAGGTCTCTTCGATTACACGAGACTGGGCATTCGTCCGGTACAAGACCGCAAAATCATTATAAGAATAATGATGTTTACTGACCTCATCTTTAATCTTAGACACCACGTAATGGGCCTCACTAGCCTCACTTTGAGCACGATAGTACGTTATTTTTTCGCCAGTATCATTTTCCGTCCACAAATTCTTATCTTTTCTCTCGGCATTGTTTTGAATAACGTCGTTTGCGGCACTTAAAATATTCTTAGTTGAACGATAATTCTGTTCCAGTTTCACAACGTGTGCATTTTTATAGTCATTTTCAAAATCCAAGATATTATTCATGTTAGCACCACGCCAACCATAAATGCTCTGATCAGCGTCACCCACTACACACAAATTTTGATACTTTTTGGCAAGCATTGATACTAATTTATACTGTGCTTCATTGGTATCCTGATATTCATCGACATGGATGTAATGAAACTTATCTTGATAATAATTCAAAACCTCTGGATATTGTTTAAACAATCTAATCGTAAGCATAATCAAATCATCAAAATCGACAGCTTGATTTTCTTGAAGTCGCTTTTGATATTCGAAATATACCTGTGAAACCACTTCTTCAAATGGACTGTTAGCTGAATGTGACTTTTGATAATCTCGTGGAGTCTGTAAATTATTCTTAGCATTTGAAATGGCACTTAAAATAGCCCTTGGATCATTCTTTTTCGGGTCTAGATCTAAGTCTTTTAAAATTCGTTTTACAAGGGTCTTTTGTTCTCCTGAATCAGTGATAGAAAAAGCACGATTATAACCTAATTTATCAATGTCACGTCTCAAGATTCTCACGCCAAGTGCGTGAAAAGTTGATACCCAAACATCGTCACCACCGACGCCAAGTAATTTACTAACACGTTCCTTCATTTCGCGAGCAGCTTTGTTGGTAAATGTAATCGCCAAAATATTCCATGGCATCACACCTTTTTTCTCAATTAGATAAGCAATTCGATGAGTGAGCACCCTGGTCTTACCACTTCCAGCACCAGCCATAATCAAAAGTGGACCCTCAGTTTGTTCTACCGCCTCTTGTTGCTTATCGTTCATTGTCTTTAGTAGGTCTGTCTTTGACACGTTAACCAATCCTCTCGCTTTGTAAATCCATCATTAATTATAGCAAAATAGAGCCGACAAATTGCCGACTCTTCAATTTTAATAACATTTAATTTTTGGTCCAAATTCCTGTATTCACAATTCGATTAAACGTCTCTTCGACCGAATTGGTTGGAATTAAAATCACTCCAACCACATCATCATCACGTGCATTATTGTGATAATTAAAATAAAATTGCCAGTTTGGTTGAAGGATTCGTTGTCTAAGAACCTGTTCATATTGCTTTTTCGTAAACAAACGAGCAACCACATCACTAATCTTATTAATCTTAGCTAATGGCAACCCTGAAATGGCCCGAAGATGTTGATCATACTCGCTGATATCAGTAGCTAAATTAAACAAAAAACCGGCATTATTAACGGTTGGATCAATGTTTGTAACGTAAATGTTTTGATCAGCCGTTACACCGAACGATACCTCAAATGAACCAACGTATTTAACATTTTTGCCGATTTGATTAACAATTCTAATCATTTCGTTAATAACGTTAGAATCTGTTTTGGAAGTATCAGTACTTACCGTTTGGAGCATGTTCCCTAAATAACTGGTTTTAACGGCGGGAAATTGTTGTAAATCTTCTTTTACTGATTTAGTAGCAATAATTGCGTATTCGAAACGGTAAGGAACGTAAGATTCCAGTATATATGGACCCCTTTTTAACATATCAGAAGCAAGTGCAATATCATTTGATTCGTTAATAACTAGTTGTTGGTTATTAGTCATGTGTCGTTGAATTGGCTTTAAAATTGCAGGATATCCAATTGAATCAATTGCTTGATAGATATCTTCCAAGTTAATAATAGTGACGTATGGTGACGTATTGACGTTAATTTGATCAAAAAAGGCCCTTTCCATCACACGGTCCTGACTAATCTCTAAAAGGGATTCGCCTTGAGGAACATAAGTATACTTTTCGATTTCACTAATAACCTGAGGATCAATGTCATTTGAAACGTATGTAACTAAATCACACTTCTCAGAAAATTCCCTTAAAGTATCAACATCATTAACGTCACCTGTAAATGCGTAATCAGATTGTCTAGCGATCTCGCTATCTGAATTAGAACTATAGGTGGCAATTTTCAATCCCGCGTCGCGGGCCACGTTAACTAGTTGCGTACTACTAAAATAGTCACCAATAATTCCAATTGTGCTTCCTGGGTAGAGTAATACTGAATCCATAGTTTAACCTCCAATAAATCTTTTGCTACATCATTGTTTATCGTATTGATTAAGATGATACTTTTTAATGATTTTAATTATTTTGTCTGCATAAGCCGGGTCTGTTGCATATCCATCGGTACTGAGAGCCTTGGCAGAATCAACGTAATTGTCCGCCGACACAACTTCTTTATATTGCATGGGGTTCCAGTCTGTTCCATGAGCTAGTAAAACAGCATGATCTTCAATTGACTCATCCCAATTATCGTAAACGCGAAAACTTCCGTGAACCATTGCGGGTGATCCACTCGTATATTCAGTCGTGTCCAAAGTGACACTCTTTTGTCCAGCACCCGCTTTAACACCAAAAAGATTATTATACTTTGAAGCCAAAGTACTCTGGCCCCAATCTGATTCTAAAATAGCCTGAGCAAGGGTAATGCTAGTCAAAATTTTATACTTCCGTTGCATCTCAACTGACTTCGGTAAAATCTTGTTGATAAATTCCTTATGTTGAACACTAACATTATTTTGTTCATACTGCGGGTTAAAATGAGAATTGCCTAAAATCATCACAGCACCAACGAACATGACTAACAGGATTAGCACGGTCAGGACATAAGCAACTAACTTATTTTGCTTTTGCTTCTTTTTCCTAGCCAAACTAACCCTCCTTACAAATAAATTTACTGTTTAAATTGTACTACAAAAATGTTAAAAATTGACAAATGTTAATTATTCGTTTATATTTCATTAGTTGAATACAATTGGAGGTGGTCAGTTTGGCAAAGAAACACGATGAACAAACGGAGACCGAAAAATCACCCTTTGAAGTTGGCGATGAAGTATCGTTTAAACTTGAAAAGAATGATTTTACTGGTTATATCGATAAAGCTTACAATAATGCCTTTTTGATTACATTTGAATCTGATGATCCAGAAATAATTGATAAGTATCATAACAAGACCGTTATTAATCACAAAGATCTTAAAATGATTAAGCAAGCTCCACGAATTCAAAAAGATCCTGATGAGGGACCAGATGACGATTCAAAACAAGATGGTGACAAAAAATCATCGGACGCATCAAAGTAACAAAAAGCAGATCGTAATGATCTGCTTTTTATTTTTGGATTACTTTATCTAACGAAATAATGATAATTGGACAAACAATTGCTGTAATAATCATTTCTATCAGACCATTGGTTCCAACTACCCCTAATAAGGCATAGATAATTTTGTCAACACTCACATGGTATAGGATTGGAGCTTGCTTTCGATTAAAAATATAAATAAATAACAGCACTAAAATTGTATTGGTCATGGAACCCAAAGCGCATGCAATCACAAGTGAAAGCTTATTATTAAGTAATTTTTTTAACCATTTGTAGGAAAAGTAAGCAACTACCGGAATTAGGGCCCGCGGTAAAATGGCCGTAATCGGATTCTCAAAGACAAGTGGAGCAATTGGACTAGTAGGCCACGTAAAGGCCCTGACAAACACAATTACACCCCAGAGCGTGCCAAGAATAAAGCCATCCTTTAAACCAAGCACTAAGGTTGCCACAATCACGGTAATTGGAATTAACGTAATGCTTAGTGGACCAACCGGAATATATCCTAAAATAGGAACAAAATTTTGAATCAAAATAATGGCAATAAAAACTGACAAAATTGCAATATGATAATTTCGTGTCTTTTTCATTTTAAATTCACCCATTTAATAAAAAAGCGCTCATGCGGACATGAGCGACAAAATATAATCTTCTGATTAACGTTTTGAGAATTGACCAGCCTTACGAGCTTTCTTAAGGCCGGGTTTCTTACGTTCCTTCATACGAGGGTCACGTGTTAATAAACCAGCCTTCTTGAGGGATTCTCTAAAGTCTGGATCAACTTCAAGTAAAGCACGTGCAATT
Source organism: Fructilactobacillus sp. X8R1C1 (assembly GCF_059900945.1). NCBI lineage: Bacteria > Bacillati > Bacillota > Bacilli > Lactobacillales > Lactobacillaceae > Fructilactobacillus > Fructilactobacillus sp. X8R1C1. The sequence goes on from NZ_JBWXVH010000002.1 coordinate 47,857, forward strand.
CCTAAACGAACAGCACCAGCTTGTCCTGAATATCCACCACCATTAACGTTAGCTAATGTGTCATAGTTACCAAGTGTCTCAGTAACATTGTATGGTTGTAAAATGATTTCTCTTAAATTAGGAAATGGAATGTAATCTTCAACATCTTTGTCATTGATTACAACTTTTCCAGTACCTGGTACTAAGCGTACACGAGCAACTGAATCTTTACGGCGACCTGTGCCGGTATATTGTACTTTAGCCAATTGTGTTTCCTCCTTAAATTAGGTTCTTAATATCAAGAACTTCTGGTTTTTGAGCTTCATGAGTGTGATCTTCACCTGCATAAACGTGAAGTTTCTTAGCGATTTGACGACCTAATGTACCGTGAGGAAGCATACCTTTAACTGAAGTTTCGATAAGTCGATCAGGCTTCTCTGCTCTCATTTGACCAGCAGTAATTGACTTAAGTCCACCAATGTAAGATGTGTGGTGATAATAAATCTTGCCACTAGCTTTCTTACCAGACAATGCAACTTTAGATGCATTGATTACAATAACATTGTCACCTGTATCTACGTTTGGCGTAAATGTAGGTTTGTTTTTTCCGCGTAAAATAGAAGCAACGACACTTGAGAGACGACCTAATTCAACGCCATCTGCGTCAATAACGTACCACTTGCGATCTACTTCGCCGGGTTTAGCCATATATGTTGTATGCACTTTTAATTCCTCCATGTTTCCGTGTTTGTTCGACACCTAATAAGTTTCCGGGGCTTATCGTGGGGCAAACAATACCAGTTACAATAGTACTAACATTTCTTCTGAAAGTCAAATTCATTTTAATCATCTGGATGATGTTTTCGTTTTGAATGTTTTGGATCATCTCCTGGATAATAAACCCTTTTTAAGTACAAGCCATTAGCTGGCATTGTTAAACGTGCTTCGTTTCGATCCTTCACTTTGAACAATCGTTGGATATCATGAACTGGCCGCTTTCCCCGTCCAATCTCCATCAGCACCCCAACCATAATCCGAATTTGATTATACATAAAACCATCACCATAAAACTCGAACTGCATCTCATTAGTAACTTTATCTAAGTTAGCATCAACTGAGAAAATTGTACGAACCCGACTCCCCTCCTTTGCACCAGAAGCAACAAAAGACGAAAAGTCATGTTTGCCAACGTAATCATGAATGGCTTCTTCGATCCAATTGAAATTAACGGGAAAACGCCAATGGGCAGTATAATTTCTTTTAAATGGATTGGTAAAGCGCCCCAAATCCAACCGATACAAGTACTTTTTCCCAGTTACATCATAACGAGCATGAAAATCAGCATTAACCCTCTGCACACTTATTATTTCAATATCCAAAGGACACATACTGTTTAGTCCCTTTAGCATACTTTCCTCACCTAGATCATAAGGAAAGTCAAAATGGGCAACCTGACCTAGGGCATGAACACCTGCGTCAGTTCTTCCAGATCCATAAAGTAAAACATGCTTGCCACTTTTTTGGGCCATTTTGTTAATAATATTAGTTAAAGTTCCTTCCACCGTTCGCTGCTTTGGCTGCATTTGAAAGCCAGCAAATTTAGTCCCATCATATGCAAATGTAATTTTATACCGAGTTTTCATCTAATTCCTCACTAAAATAATTACAACCGTTAAAACCATCATGACCCCTAAAGCAACCCAATCAAGGACCGTCCAAGAGACGAGCTGATAATGAGTTCGCTTGACCTCATCAGAATATCCACGAGCTTCCATGGCATCTGCAAGGTGTTCAGCATGACGAAAAGAAGAAACAAACAAAGGAATAATCAGCGATATTAGGCTTTTAGCCCTTTTCATTAATTTACCCTTACCAAAATCGACGCCCCGTGCTCTCTGAGCGTTCATAATGTCATTTAACTCATCAATGAGGGTGGGGATGAATTGCAGTGCAATTGAAACCATCATCCCAATCGTTTCAGTGGGAACCTTAACCCACTTAAGCGGTCTCAGAATCGTCTCAACTCCAAGTGCAATCATCGATGGACTGGTTGTGATGGTCAAAATAGTAGCAATCGTGATAATGAGGACCAATCGAATAAATATCATGACCGCATTAATAATTCCCGACGAAGTGATGGAAATAAACCATAAATGAAAATAAACCGTTCCGCCATGGCCAAAAAACACTTGAATCAAGACCGTAAAAATAATTAGCCACAGAATGGGTTTGATCCCCTTTAGAAGCATCTTAATTCGAGAATGAGATGAGTATATCAGTACCAACGTAAAAAGCGTCATACATCCATAACTGACCCAATTATTGCACATCAAAATAAGCGTAATAATGATAACGGAGCCTAAAATCTTAAACGCTGGATTTAAACGATGAATGAATGAATTTCCAGGAAAGTATTTTCCAAACACAAATTGATCGATTCTACTTCACTCCACTTCGTTTTTGCGTAATTTCGTTAACAACTTCATCCGCTGTTAACGGAATCTTTTTTAATCTGATGCCTCGATTAATTAAATCATAGTATATCTGGACAGAATCAGGAAGCGCTAATGAATTTTGATCGATTAACTTGTAATTGCTGAATAATTCCCTGGGAGTTGAATCAGAACACACTTTTCCATCATTCATAACCACAACACGGGTAGCATTTTGTGCCACCACATCCATATCGTGAGTAACCATGATGATGGTTACTCCATTTTTGTTTAGTTGCTTGATAATCTTTAATATCTCAGTCTTGCCACTAGGATCCAATCCCACCGTTGGTTCATCTAAAATGAGAACGGTTGGATCACATGCAATCGTTCCAGCAATTGCGACCCGACGCATTTGACCGCCAGACAACTCAAAGGGTGAACGAGAATACAGTTCTTTATTAATGCCAACAATCGAAAGCGCCTGAATGGCTCTCTTTTTTGCAACTGCTTCATTTTCGCCAAAATTAAGTGGACCAAAAGATACATCTTTTAGAACATTATCTTCAAACAGTTGTTTTTCCGGAAACTGGAAAATCATCCCGACTTTTTTTCTGAGCTCACTTAGGTTATGGTTGTTAGTTTCACTGTTAATTTTGATTTTGCCAACGGTAACACTCCCTGAAGTCGGTTTCAATAATCCGTTAATCATCTGAACTAACGTTGACTTTCCGCTACCAGTTTTTCCAACAACACCCAAAAATTCACCCTTATTAATCTTTAAACTGACATTACTTAAAGCCTGTCTTTCTGATGGCAGACCGGGTTGATAGACAAAATCAACGTTACTTAAAATAATGTGCTTATCCATTGGCTCATCCCCTCATCATCCATGTACTTGTCAGTAATGTCATATCCTGCATCAAGGAATTTCTGCCTTAACTTCTCACTAAAGGGAAGATCTAGATCCATATCAGCAATTAATTGATGCTTCTGAAAAAAAGCACTTGGTTTTCCGTCAAATACAATTTTATTATTATTAAGTGCTAATATCCGATCGGATTTAGCCGTCACATTGATATCATGCGTAATCGAGAGAATTGTCATATTTTGTTTTTGATTTAATTTGTTGACAACTTGATGAATTTGTCTAGTAGCTAAAGGATCTAGCATACTTGTCGCTTCATCTAGAATTAAAATTTTAGGATCAAGCACAATTGCTCCTGCAATTGCGACCCGTTGCTTCTGTCCACCAGAAAGACTACTGGGAATCTCGTCTCGATATTCCCACATTCCTACCTTTTCTAACGCCGATTTAACTTTTGGCTTCATCGCTTCTCTTGGAACCGCCCGATTTTCAAGTCCAAACGCAACGTCACTTGCTACCGTGGCACCAACAAATTGATCATCTGGATTTTGAAAAACTAAGCCAATTGCTTTTCTTGTTTCGCGGTCATTACCATGAGAGTCCAACCTGATCCCATCTACCACAATTTCTCCCTCACTAGGAGTTAGAAGACCATCAACCAGTTTGGCAATGGTACTTTTACCACTCCCGTTCCGACCGATTAATGAAATATATTCACCTCGTTCGCACTGAAAAGAGACATCATCTAATACCTTATGATCATCTTCATTATTATACCTAAAAGAAAGATTGGAAACATTAATGATTGGATTCATGGAATCAGCTCTCCTATTATTAAAATTATGTATAAAAAAATCACTAAAAGATTAAGGCGCATGGAGTTAACCACATTCAAGCTAGACTTGGAAAATCCATCATCGTAACACTTTATACCTTTAACCTTAGTGATTCCTATAGTGAAATATTTATTATTCTTAACAAATATCGAAATTATTCGACAAATTGCAAGATTACCATTGGTGCACCGTCACCACGACGAGGCATTGTTTTAAGAATACGTGTGTAACCACCGTTTCGGTCCGTATACTTTGGTGCTACTTCGTCAAATAACTTTTGTAATGCACTAGTTACTTTGATACTATCTCCGTCTTCTTTTACATCAGCAATGGTGTTTTGCAAGTAAGCTGCAGCTTGACGACGAGCATTCAAGTCACCCTTCTTGCCCAAGGTAACCATCTTGTCGGCTAATGATCTAACATCCTTAGCGCGAGCTTCTGTTGTTTTGATTTGACCGTTAACAATTAAGTCAGTAGTCAAATTACGAAGCAAAGCACGACGTTGAGCACTCGTACGTTGTAATTTGCGATAACTCATAACCGGATATCCTCCTTTTTAGTCTTCTTTACGTAAAGATAGTCCTAATGCTGCTAATTTTTCTTTAACTTCATCGAGTGACTTACGGCCAAGATTTCTAACCTTCATCATGTCAGCTTCAGACTTATCAGTTAATTCTTGAACAGTATTAATTCCAGCACGTTTCAAACAATTGTAAGAACGAACTGAAAGATCCAATTCTTCAATTGACATTTCAAGCATTTTTTCTTTATGGCTTTCTTCCTTCTCAACCATAACATTGGCATTCTTTGCTCTGTCAGTTAAATCAATAAATAATTGGAAATGTTGATTTAAGATCTTAGCTGCCAAACTAATTGCATCAGAAGGTGTAATTGAACCATTAGTCCAAACGTCTAACGTCAATTTGTCGTAATCATCACGTTGACCAACACGTGCATCTTCTACTTGATAATTAACACGTTCGATTGGGGTATAAATAGAATCAACTGGTAGAACACCAATTGGCATACCATCGTTTTTGGCTTTGTTTTCTTCAGCAGAAACGTAGCCGCGACCTTTGTTGGCAGTCATGTTCATGTGGAATGTAGTTCCGTCAGCAACCGTTGCAATGTGCAAATCCGGATTTAAAATTTCAACATCACTATCAGTTACGATATCACCTGCGGTTACATCGGCTGGTCCAGTTACATTAATACTCATTGACTTTGTTTCATTGTCATCTGAGTTAATTTTCAAATTAATCTTTTTAACGTTTAAGATAATTTGAGTAACATCTTCAACTACACCCTTTACAGTTGAAAATTCGTGTAGAACACCATCAATTTGGATGCTAGTAACCGCAGCTCCTGGTAATGAAGCCAACAAGACACGTCTAAGTGAATTGCCTAAAGTGGTACCATATCCTCTTTCGAGTGGTTCTACAACTATTTCACCATAGTTGTCTGTTTCTTCAATTTTGTGAATGTTTGGCTTTTCAAATTCAATCATTGTAGTCTCTACCCCTTTCAAAACGCATTGAGTAATTTAAAACTTTAACGTTCATTAAATATTAAACTCTACGACGTTTTGGAGGACGAGAACCATTGTGTGGAACTGGAGTTACATCACGAATTGCAGCAACTTCCAAACCAGTACTTTGTAAAGCACGAATAGCTGACTCACGACCAGATCCAGGACCCTTAACAGCAACTTCTACTGATTTCATTCCATGTTCCATTGCAGTCTTAGCAGCTGCTTCAGCAGCCATTTGAGCAGCAAATGGGGTAGACTTACGACTTCCACGGAATCCCAATGCACCAGCTGATGACCAAGCAATAGCATTCCCTTGAACATCGGTAATCATAACCAAAGTGTTATTAAAAGTTGAGTGAATGTGTGCTACACCAGACTCAACGTTTTTTCTTGCTTTACGCTTACGAGTATTTTTAGTTTTAGCCATAGAAACTGATAGCCTCCTTCTTTATTATTTTTTACCAGCGATTGTGGTTTTCTTACCTTTTCTTGTACGTGCGTTATTTTTCGTGTGTTGACCTCTAACAGGTAAACCGCGACGATGACGCATCCCACGATATGAACCGATTTCTTGAAGAGTCTTGATACTCATAGTAACTTCTCTACGTAAGTCACCTTCGATTGTGTAACCATCAAGAGCTTCTCTGATCTTATCTTCTTGATCAGGTGTTAAATCACGTACACGAACGTCTTCTGATACCCCAGCTTTTTTCAAAACTTGCTGAGCAGTTGTGTTTCCAACACCATAAATGTATGTTAACGCAATAACAATTCGCTTATCACGTGGTAAATCAACTCCGGCAATACGAGCCATTAAAGTCCACCTCCTATAATTTTAATTTATTTATTTTCCTTGTCTTTGCTTGTGCTTAGGGTTTACAGGGCAAACCACCATCACACGGCCTTTTCTCTTAATAATCTTACAATGTTCACACATTTTTTTTACTGATGGACGTACTTTCATTTTTTATAACCTCCTATATGAAGGGTTTACTTAAATCGATAAGTAATTCGACCCTTTGTTAAATCATACGGTGACATTTCAACGGTTACACGATCTCCTGGTAGGATCCGAATGTAATGCATTCTGATCTTGCCAGAAACGTGTGCCAAAATTTCATGACCATTTTCAAGCTCGACCTTAAACATTGCATTAGGTAAAGTCTCTGAAACCTTACCCTCAACTTCAATTACATTATTTTTAGACACGAATAATCCTCCAAAATTACTAAACTCGTAAGTATCACTTACAAATAGACACACAAACTATAATATACCACATCACTGACATTCCAGCAATCAAACGACAATTTACTAATTTAAATTGCTTAGAATTTTCTCAATGTCGTTACTAACGTCTGCAATATCTCGATCACCCTTAACTGAATGCAAAATGCCGCGATCCTTGTAAAAGTCAATTAAAGGAGCATTACTCTTTTCATTGATTTTCAGACGATTCTTGACAGTTTCAGGTTTATCATCACTTCTTTGATAGAAGACGTGAGCACCGCAAACATCACAAGTACCATCAACTATAGGTTTTTTATATAATTTATGATAAGTTGCGCCACAGTTTTTGCAGATGAAACGACCCGACAAACGTTTGATTAAAACACTTGGATCGACTTCAATATTAATAACTGCATTCAACTCTTTGCTCATTTTCCTAGTCATTTCCTCAAGACTTTTAGCCTGATCAATGTTTCTAGGAAAACCATCTAACAAATAACCTTTGTCAGTATCAGGTTGTTTAAGACGATCCTCAACAATCCCACAGGTAACATCATTAGGAACTAATTCACCCTTATCGATGTATTGTTGAGCCTTAATTCCCATGGGAGTTTTGTTTTTCATTGCTGCCCTAAATATGTCTCCAGTTGAAATATGTGGAATCCCATATTTTTCAACAATGAATTCAGCTTGAGTACCTTTTCCAGCTCCTGGAAGACCCATTAGTAATAAATTCATTGACATTTAAATTCCTCCACTACTTGTTATCATCCGGAGTACTTTGAATAAATCCAACGTACTCTTTTCTCATCATTAATCCTCTAATTTGTTGAATGGTTTCAATAGCAACTCCAACGATAATCAAGAGGTTAGTACCACCTAGTCCAATTGATTCGTTTAAGTTCCAAACATTTTGTGCAATCAATGGAATTAGAGAAACAACACCCAAGAACAAAGCACCAACGGTACTAAGTCTCATCAACAATCGAGAAATATATAACTGAGTTTCACGACCAGGCCATACTCCCGGAATGTAGCTACCTTGTTTTTGTAAGTTTTCCGACAATTTCTGTGGATTAACTTGAACAAACGCATAGAAGAAAGTAAATACAACAATTAAGAGGGTGTAAAACGCAGCTCCAAGTGGGGTCTGCATGTTAAACAACTTACTTAAAAATTCATACCATCCGGATCCTTGAAAGTTTTTGGTGAAAAACATCAAAATCGTTTGAGGAGTGGAAATAAATGCACTTGCGAAAATAACTGGAATAACTCCAGCGACGTTAACCTTCAAGGGAAGGTAACTGCTGTCTGGTGAACCTGATGTTCTTCTAGTATATTGAATTGGAATTCTACGTTCGGCTTGTTGTACCCAAGTAACAAAGGTAACAATAATCAAAATTACAATAATCAAGGCAATAATGAAAAGAGCTGGCTTCCAAATTTCATTCATTGGTGTACCTTCAACGTATTGACGATAAACACTCATAATTCCACTTGGCATTTCAGCAACAATTCCAGCAAAGATGATCATTGAAACTCCCTGACCAATTCCTTTGTCAGTAATCATGTCGCCCATCCACGTAGTGAGCATTGTACCAGCAGTCAAAATTAAACCAATACTAATGTACGTTCCCATTCCAGGGTTCTTAACTAAATGAAGACTACTCAAAGCATTAAATCCAGCAGTAATACCAATTGATTGGACAAATGCCAAAACAATCGTTAACCATCTTGTTACCTGATCCAGTTTTTGCCTTCCGACTTCACCTTGTTTTCCCCATTCAACGAATCGAGGAACGATATCCATCTGAAGTAACTGAACAACAATTTGTGCAGTAATGTATGGTGAAACTCCCATTGCAAATAATGAGTAATTAGTTAATCCACCACCACTAAACATATTCAATACATTAACTAAACCTGAGGATGCAACACTTTGCAAAGCTTCCGCATTGATTCCAGGCACAGTAATGTAAGCACCTAAACGGAAAACTGCCAATATAAAAAGGGTAAATAAAATCCTTTTTCTAATATCTTTTTCTTCAAAGGCATTCTTTAAGGTAGTGAACATTAAATCACCTCAGCTTTACCGCCGGCATCTTCAATTGCTTTTTCAGCACTCTTTGAGAATTTGTTAGCTTTAACAGTGAGCTTCTTAGTTAACTTGCCATCTGCAAGAACTTTAACGCCATCATTTGAGCCCTTAATCATTCCAGCTTGAATCAATACATCTGGAGTTACTTCTGAGCCATCATCAAAATTATCTAAATCAGCTAAGTTAACGATCGCTAAAACTTTTCTGTTGAAGTTGGTAAATCCACGTTTTGGAATTTGACGGTATAAAGGCATTTGGCCACCTTCAAAACCAACACGAGTTTTGCCACGAGCCTTTTGACCTTTTTGGCCACGACCTGAAGTCTTACCTTTACTACCAAGACCACGACCTAAACGAGTTCTTGATGAACGTGAACCGTCAGCAGCTTTTAATTCATTTAACTTCATTAAATTGCACCTCCCTATCTTTTAAAGAATATTAATCAACTTGTTCAACCTTAATTAAATGAGCAATCTTGAATAGAGCTCCACGAGTTGCTTCATTATCAGGTTTAATAACACTACTATTTACTCGTCCCAATCCAAGGGCCTTAACAATCTTACGTTGTTTAGGGAGACGGTGAGCAGCACTATGAACTAAAGTAATCTTTAATTGAGCCATCTTCTAACCCCTCCTTATTATTCGGTTAAGTGATCTGATGAGACACCACGTAATGATGAAATTTCTTCAGCATTCTTAAGTTCCTTAAGACCTTCAAAAGTTGCACGAATTACGTTTACAGGTGTATCAGAGCCTAAACGCTTACTAGTAACATCGTTTACACCAGCTAATTCCATAACTGAGCGAACGGCACCACCGGCAGCAACTCCGGAACCTTCTTCAGCAGGCTTCAACATAATCTTTCCACCGCCGAAACGACCGATAACTTCGTGAGGGATAGTAGTTCCAACGATTGGAACTTCAATTAAGTTCTTTTGGGCACTATCAACGGCTTTTCTGATCGCTTCAGGAACTTCTTGAGCTTTACCAGTACCAAAGCCAACGTGGCCATTCTTGTCACCAACAACAACTAATGCAGCAAAACGTAGTCGACGACCACCCTTAACAACCTTAGTAATTCGGTTGATAGCAACAACGTTATCTTCTAAGTCCAGTTTGTCTGGATTAATAAACTTTGCCATGTGCGTTATATTCCTCCTTTTTTAAAATTCAAGTCCATTTTCACGTGCTGCATCTGCAAGGGCTTGTACACGTCCGTGATATAAGTATCCACCACGATCAAAAACAACATTCTTAACATTCTTTTCAACTGCACGCTTAGCAACTAAAGCACCAACGCTTGCGGCTTGTTCTGATTTGTTGTCTCCGGAAACTTCCTTGTCAACAGTTGAGGCACTAGCTAGCGTTACACCCTTTACGTCATCAATAACTTGAGCGTAAATGTTTTTATTAGAACGGAAAACGTTCAAACGTGGGCACTCAGCAGTACCAGAAATTTTACTTCTAACACGATTATGACGAACTTTACGTGTTTTATTCTTGTCTGGTTTGGAAATCAAAATAGTCACCTCTTATTTTTTATATTGTTAAATTACTTACCAGTCTTACCTTCCTTGAGGGTAATATGTTCATTTTCATATCTAATTCCTTTACCCTTGTAAGGTTCTGGTGAACGGTATGAACGAACTTCGGCAGCAAAATCACCAACATGTTGCTTGTTGATCCCACTAATGTTAATAGTAGTGTTATCTGGAACAGCTACGGTAAGATCTTCTGGAACTTGAACTTCAACGGGGTTTGAGTAACCAACGTTTAGAGTCAAAGTACTACCTTTTAATTGAGCACGATATCCAACTCCAACTAGCTTAAGTGTCTTGTGGAATCCATTTGTAACACCTTCAACCATGTTATTGAAGTTAGCACGTGTTGTACCGTGTAGGGCACGTTCTTTGTTGTCATACTTACCAGTTGGAGTGAAGTTCACTTCGTTACCTTTAACTTGCATTTTAATTTCTGGTGAAATTGTAGCATTTAAAGTACCCTTTGGTCCTTTAACAGTTACGTTAGTACCTCTATGATTTACTTCAACACCGTCTGGAAGATCAACAGTTTTATAACCAATTCTACTCATATTAACACCTCCAATTCTTTTTTAATTTTTACCAAACGTATGCTAATACTTCGCCACCGACTTTTTTGTCTCTAGCTTCTTTATCAGTAATAACACCATCTGAAGTTGAAATGATAGCAATTCCTAAACCGTTTAAAACTTTAGGAACATCATCTGATTTAACATATGAACGTAATCCTGGCTTTGAAATTCGCTTCAAACCAGTGATTACACGTTGATTATCTTTTCCATACTTAAGGTATACACGGATAACACCTTGTTTATCGTCATCGATGTATTCCACATCGCGTACAAAGCCTTCACGCTTCAAAATTTCAGCAATGTTTCTTTTGATTTTTGATGCAGGAACGTCAACTGAATCGTGTCTAGCCATATTGGCATTACGAATTCGAGTTAAAAAGTCTGCAATTGGATCTGTCATGGACATAAACGTGAAACCTCCTTTTCAGTTTTATTATTTTACCAACTAGCTTTTTTCATGCCAGGAATTTGACCCTTATGGGCAAGTTGTCTTAAACAAATTCGGCATAAGTGAAACTTTTGGTAAACCGCACGAGGTCGACCACAACGTTCACAACGAGTGTAATTCTGTGTTGAGAACTTAGCTGGACGTTCACTTTTTTTAATTAATGATTTTTTAGCCAATATTAAACCTCCTATTTAGCGAATGGCATTCCGAATTGAGCTAATAATTCATGTGATTCTTCATCCGTATTAGCGGTTGTTACAAGTACGATATCTAAACCTCTAACACGGTTAACATCATCGTAATTAATTTCTGGGAAAATTAGTTGTTCTTTGATACCCAATGTGTAATTTCCACGACCATCAAATGATTTGTTGCTTACACCGTGGAAATCTCGAACACGTGGCAATGAAACATTAACTAACTTATCCAAGAAGTCATACATTCTTTCTCCTCTTAATGTAACTTTGGCACCAATTGGCATTCCTTCTCTAAGACGGAAACCGGCAATTGATTTTTTAGCCTTAGTTACGATAGGCTTTTGTCCAGAAATTAAACTTAATTCATGAACCGCCTCATCAAGGTTTTTAGAATTTGTTACAGCATCACCAACACCCATGTTTAAAACGATCTTGTCAAGTTTTGGGGCTTCCATAACTGATGAGTAATCAAATTTCTTAACGAGCGTTGGGAGAATATCTTCTTTGTATCTTTCTTCTAAGCGAGCTGCCATGCGATTAATTTCCTCCTTTCAATTCCAATCCTAATCGATTGGTTTTTGTGATTTTTTTGAAATACGAACTTTTTTACCATCTTTAACCACGAAGCTTACTTTTGTAGGTTCGTTAGTAGATGGATCAATTAACATTACATTTGAAGCATCAATTGGAGCATCAACGTCAGCAATTCCACCTTGGGGATTGTCTTGTGAAGCTTTTTGATGTTTCTTGATCTTGTTGATTCCTTCAACAACTACACGGTTCTTAGCAGCAATGGTTTTAACGACTTTGCCGTCTTTACCCTTGTCTTTACCACTAATAACACGAACTTTGTCACCAGTTTTCAAGAACATAATCCTGGCACCTCCTTGTTTTCCAATAGTATTAAAGTACTTCAGGCGCTAATGAAACGATCTTCATAAAATTATTACTACGTAATTCACGAGCTACCGGACCGAAAATACGGGTACCTTTAGGACTCTTATCATCGTTAATCAAAACAGCGGCATTTTCGTCGAAACGAATATATGAACCGTCAGTTCTATGTGCAGCAGACTTAGTTCTGACTACAACGGCCTTAACGACGTCTCCTTTTTTGACAACGCCACCTGGTGTTGCTTGTTTAACAGTAGCAACAATCACATCACCGATACCTGCATATCTAACTCTTGAACCACCTAGGACTTTGATAGTCAAAAGTTCACGTGCTCCAGAGTTGTCAGCAACCTTTAAACGACTCTCTTGTTGGATCATGGTTAGTGTCCTCCCTTCAACTTAAAATCAGAATACGATAGATAAAAAAGCTAGATAATAACTGCCTTTTCAACAACGTCTACTAGACGGAAGCGCTTAGTCTTAGACAATGGACGAGTTTCCATGATGTCAACAATATCGTTAACTTTTGCTTCGTTATTTTCATCTTGAACTTTATATTTCTTAGAATATTTAATACGTTTCCCGTAAGTTGGATGAGTCTTGTAAGTTTCAACGACAACAGTAATGGTTTTGTCCATCTTATCTGAAACCACACGACCTCTGTAACTTTTACGTTCGTTACGTTCTTCGCTCATAAAGTATTAACCTTCCTTTCTATCGTATTCTATTTCTTCAGTTCTTGTTGTCTAAGTGCTGTCTTGATTCTAGCGATTGTCTTTCTGACAGTCTTCAATCTAGCAGTATTTTCCAATTGACCAGTGGCTAATTGAAAACGAAGATTAAACAATTCTTTCTTGTAATCTTGTTCCTTAGCCCGCATTTCATCAGTGGTTAATTCATTAATTTCTTTAGCCTTCATTTGATTCGCCACCTACTTCCTCACGTTTAATAACTCGGGTTCTAACAGGCAACTTCATTGAAGCTAAACGTAAAGCTTCTTCAGCAGTTTCTTTGGAAACACCACCAACTTCGAAAAGAACCTTTCCGCGCTTGACAGTTGAAACCCAACCAGCTGGGGTACCTTTACCTTTACCCATTCGAACACCGATACCTTTTTCAGTATATGATTTTTGAGGGAAAATTTTGATCCAAACTTTTCCACCACGTTTCATATAACGAGTCATGGCAACACGGCAAGCTTCGATTTGTCGGTTACTGATCCAATGTGAATCAAGTGCTTGCAAACCATAATCACCAAAAGTAACAGTGTTTCCACCCTTTGAGTGACCACGCAACTTACCTCTGTGCTGTCTTCTGAACTTAACACGTTTAGGTACTAGCATGCTTATTTCCCTCCTTTTTCAGTTTTTTCCTCCGGTTTATCGGGCAAAACTTCACCACGGTTGATCCAAGTCTTAACACCGATTTTACCGTAAGTAGTATCTGCTTCATTCCATGAATAGTCAATATCAGCTCTAAGTGTATGAAGTGGAACACTTCCGTCTGAATATCTTTCAATTCGTGTCATATCAGCACCATTTAAACGACCTGAAGATTGAACTTTAACGCCCTTAGCTCCAGAACGCATAACTCTTTGCATTGCCTGACGCATTGCACGACGGAATGCTACCCGACCTTCAAGCTGACTTGCAACGTTTTCACCAACAAGATCAGCTTCTAAATCAGGTTTTTTAACTTCAACAATATTGACATGAACCCGACGTCCCGTCAATTTGTTTAATTCTTTACGAAGACTTTCAACTTCTGCTCCACCTTTACCGATAACCATTCCTGGCTTGGCAGTATGGATAGAAACATTAACACGTTTTGCAGCACGCTCAATGTCAACACTTGATACAGAAGCATCAGCGAGTCTCTTTGCTAGATAGTTACGAATTTTTAAATCTTCGTTTAAGTATGAAGCGAATTTATCGTCGTTAGCATACCATTTAGCTTGCCAACCACGGTTAACGCCAATTCGTAAACCATTTGGATTAATTTTTTGACCCACGTTTATCCCTCCTACTTTTCTGACACTACAATTGTAATGTGACTAGTTCTTTTGTTGATTGGTGAAGCAGAACCCTTAGCACGGGGACGGAAACGTTTTAAAGTTGGTCCTTCGTTAACATATGCTTCACTAACAACTAGATCTTGACGATCTAAATCAAAATTATTTTCTGCATTTGCTACAGCTGACATCAAAACCTTTTCTACAACTGGTGAAGCACCTCTAGGGGTGAATTTCAAAATTGCAGTAGCTTCTGATACGCTTTTACCTCTAATAAGATCTACAACAAGGCGAACCTTACGAGCGGCGATACGAACAGTCTTTGCAGTAGCTTTTGCTGATGTAACTTGTTGTTCAGCCATTGGTTATCCTCCTTGCTTAAACTGTTTTTTTATCTGCGTCGCCATTTCCATGTCCATGGAAAGTACGCGTAGGTACGAATTCTCCGAGCTTGTGCCCCACCATGTCTTCTTGAATATAAACTGGGACATGTTTTCTACCATTGTAAACAGCAATGGTGTATCCAATAAAACTTGGGAAAATGGTTGAACGACGTGACCATGTTTTAATTACCGATTTTTTATCTTGATCTTTTTGTGCATCGATCTTTTTTAATAATGATTGATCGGCAAAAGGTCCCTTTTTTAAACTTCGACTCATTATGAAACCTCCTCTGCGATTACTCAATAAATAAATAATTCAGACTACATCTTTGAACCTTTACGGTGTCTAACAATAAACTTGTTTGAACGTGCTTTCTTTGATCTAGTCTTCTTACCAGTTGTCTTCTTATGCCATGGAGACAATGGACTTGGGTAACCAACTGGAGCCTTACCTTCACCACCACCATGTGGGTGATCGTTAGGGTTCATAACAGATCCACGTACGTGAGGTCTTTGACCACGGTAACGAGTTCTACCAGCTTTACCCCATACAACTAATCCATGTTCATCATTACCAACACTACCAATAGTAGCTCGGCAAACTGAAAGTACCATTCTAACTTCACCAGATGGTAATTTAACTAATGCATACTTTCCTTCGTTACCAAGTAACTGTGCTGAAGCTCCAGCAGAACGAACAAGTTGTCCACCTTTGCCAGGTTTCAATTCAATGTTAAAGATGGTTGAACCGACAGGAATATCAGCTAATTGAAGGGTATTACCAGCCTTAATATCAGCATCCTTACCAGATTCAACAACGTCTCCGACTTTTAATCCTTTAGGTGCAATGATGTATGATTTAATTCCGTCTTCATAAACGATTAAAGCAATATTTGCAGTTCTATTTGGATCATATTCGATGGTTTTAACGGTTGCAGGAACACCATCATGATCACGTTTGAAATCGATAAGACGGTATCGATGCTTGTTTCCGCCACCACGATGTCTAACAGTCATCTTACCTTGACTATTACGACCACCGCTGTGAGCATTTGACTCAACTAAACTTTTTTCTGGCACGTTAGTAGTAATTTCACTATAGTCAATACTAGTCATATTACGACGGCCATTAGTAGTTGGTTTGTACTTTTTTAGAGCCACGTTATTTCCCTCCTATTCAAAGATTATTCTTCTGAGAAAATTTTAATTTCGTCAGAATCGTTGGACAAAGTAACAATAGCCTTACGACGTTTCTTAGTACGTCCAACATATTGACCTTGTCGCTTTTTCTTACCTTTTACATTCATAATATTAACTTTAACAACTTTAACGTTAAAAATCTCTTCAACAGCATTTTTAACTTGAGTCTTAGTTGCTCGTACATCAACATCAAAAGTATATTTTTTGTCGTCCATTACATCAGTTGAAGCTTCAGTAACTACCGGACGTAAAATGATATCTCGTGCTTCCATTATGCGAGCACCTCCTCTACTTGAGAAAGAGCAGCCTTTGTAATAACAACCTTGTTGTTGTTTAATACATCAAGTGTGTTAACACCTTTAGCATTAATAACTTGCACATTTTCGATGTTTCTTGCAGAACGTGCAGCATTTTCATTGTTATCTTCCAAAACTACTAATGTTTTAGTTGATGCGTCAAGTTTCTTCAAAAGATCTGATAAATCTTTAGTTTTTGGAGCCTTGTAGTCTAATGAATCTACTACTACTAAATCATCATTTGCAACTTTTTCAGAAAGAACTGACTTAACAGCTAATCTAGTAACCTTCTTTGGAAGGTGATATGCATATGAACGAGTAGTTGGGCCGAAGACAACTCCACCGCCAACCCATTGTGGGGCACGAATAGAACCTTGACGAGCACGACCAGTACCTTTTTGACGCCATGGTTTCTTACCACCACCACGCACTTTACCTCTAGATTTAACACCATTAGTACCTTGGCGTTGTGATGCTCTTTGCATTACGACAGTGTCATAAACAACGTTTTCATTTGGTTCAACGGCAAAAACAGCATCGTTTAAATCAACTGTTCCTTGTTTACTACCATCTTGTTTGTATAATGTTACGCTTGCCATCTACGGTTCCTCCTTTCTTATTTTCTTGATTCAATAACAGATGTTTTAACTGTTACTAATGATTTGTTTGCACCAGGAACGTTACCCTTGATTAGTAGTACGTTGTTATCAACGTCAGCGTTAACGATTTCAAGGTCTTGAATGGTAACGCGATTGTTACCCATTCGTCCTGGTAATTTCATTCCTTTAACAACTCGGTTAATAATGACACCTAATGAACCGGGACGACGGTGATATCTTGATCCGTGAGTTTCAGGTCCACGACGTTGTCCATTTTTGTGGATGTTACCTTGGTAACCATGACCTTTAGTAGTACCCGTTACGTCAACGACGTCACCTGGTTGAAATACGTCAGCTTTAACTTCGTCTCCAACTTTGTAATCTCCCAAGTCAACATCTCTGATTTCACGAATGAAGCGCTTAGGAGTAGTTTTTGCTTTTTTAACATGACCTTGTTCAGGTTTGTTGCTTAATACTGGACGCTTGTCATCGAATCCAAGTTGAATTGCATCGTAACCATCTGATTTGCTGTTCTTAACCTGTAAGACAACATTAGGAGTTACATCAACAACAGTAACTGGAACGAGTTCTCCGTTATCAGTAAAAACTTGAGTCATTCCGACTTTTTTACCTAAGATTCCTTTTTTAGCCATGAGTACACCTCCGATATTCTGTAATTATTATAGTTTGATCTCGATGTCAACACCACTTGGCAAGTCTAACTTCATTAATGAATCAACAGTTTTAGGTGTTGGATTCAAAATATCAATCAAACGCTTGTGAGTTAACATTTCAAATTGTTCTTGAGCTTTACTGTACTTAAATGGTGATGCCAATACGGTATATAGAGTTCTGTCCGTTGGTAATGGAATTGGACCAGAAATAGTAGCACCAGTACGTTGTGCGGTTGCCACAATCTTGTCAGCAGCTTGATCTAAAATACGGTGTTCATAAGCTTTCAAACGAATACGAATCTTCTCTTTTGCCATGTTTTTCCCTCCTTCGTCTATTTTCAAAATAAGACTAGCTCCGTGGAAATTACCGGCACATCCTCGCATGGCAAAGCGGCCGGGTGTGTCGCAACCTCCCACATCAAAGCTAAATGTTGTACTAATTTTGGACAGTCTATCCCCCCCAAAACCGAGTACTTAGCTATCATACCCGATATTCTCTTATTTTTCAAGGCTTCTCATCATATTAAGTATAAAAAAAGTTCCAGAAACTTTTTCAATTTCTAGAACTTTTACAAAAAATTACTTTTCTTCTTTACTATTTCCACCATTTTTCTTAATGATGTCTTCTTGGATGCTCTTAGGAACAGCACTGTAATGATCAAAACTCATAACAAATGTTCCACGTCCCTGAGAAGCAGAACGTAAATCGGTAGCATAACCAAACATTTCTGATAGTGGAACCATTGCATGAATGTTTTGTGCCTTGTCTTGAGCTTCCATACCCTCAACGTTTCCACGTCGTGCGGTAACTTGTCCCATGACGTCACCCATGTATTCTTCTGGAACACGAATATCAACTTTCATGATTGGTTCAAGAATAACTGGATCAGCCTTCTTAGCAGCTTCCCTCAAAGCAATGGAAGCAGCGATCTTAAAGGCAGCTTCACTTGAATCGACTTCATGATAACTACCATCATATAATTTAGCTTTCAAATCAATCAATGGATATCCGGCTAATACACCATTTTCCATGGCTTCTTTTAGACCTTGTTCAACTGAAGGAATGAATTCTCTTGGAACAACTCCACCAACGATGGCGTCTTCAAATTCGAATCCTTTTCCTTCGTCATTTGGTGTAAATTCAATCCAAACATCACCATATTGACCTTTACCACCAGACTGACGAATAAACTTACCTTCGGCCTTAACTGGTTTAGTAAATGCTTCACGGTAGGCAACTTGGGGAGCACCAATGTTAGCTTCAACATTAAATTCACGTCTCATCCGTTCAATCAAAATGTTTAACTGAAGTTCACCCATTCCGGCAATCAAAGTTTGGCCAGTTTCTGGATTAGTTTCAGCTCTAAAAGTTGGATCTTCTTCAGATAACTTTTGCAAAGCATCATTCATCTTATCCTGATCAGCCTTAGTCTTAGGTTCAACGGCAACTTGGATAACTGGTTCTGGGAATTCCATTGATTCAAGACGTAATGGATGGTCTGGATCGGTTAAAGAATCACCAGTAGTGGTATTCTTCAAACCAATTGCAGCTGCAATATCACCTGAGAATACTTCTGGGATTTCTTGACGATTATTGGAGTGCATTTGTAGTAAACGACCAACACGTTCACGTTTGCCATTCGTAGCATTCAAAACGTATGAACCAGCCTTTAAGGTACCACGATAGACACGGATATAAGTTAAACGACCAACATATGGATCGGTAGCAATCTTAAATGCTAATGAAGCAAATGGTTCCTTATCGTTAGCACGGATGTCAACTTGTTTGTCGTCATCATCTGGGTCAGTAGCAGTGTAAGGACGAACATCAAGTGGTGATGGTAAGTAGTCAACCACTCCATCCATCAACATCTGAACACCCTTGTTCTTGAAAGCTGAACCAGCAAAGACTGGGTAGAAATCAAGATTCAAAGTGGCACGACGAATTCCAGCTTTAAGATCTTCTTGTGAAATTTCTTTACCATCAAGGAACTTCTCCATTACGGCGTCATCAACGTCTGCAACGGCTTCAATCAAAGCATCATGACGCTTTTGAGCTTCCTCTTGCATGTCAGCTGGAATCTCATCAACATCCCATTCTGAACCTTCTTTATCTTCATCATAAACATAGGCTTGCATGGTAATTAAATCAATCACACCAGCAAAGTCAGCTTCAGCACCAATTGGCATCTGAACGGCCTGGGCGTTAGCACCTAAACGGTCATGCAAACTTTTAACTGACATATCAAAGTCAGCACCAACTTTATCCATCTTATTAATGAATACAATTCGTGGAACAGCAAAGTCTGATGACTGACGCCATACGGTTTCAGTCTGTGGTTCAACACCGGCTTGACCATCCAAAACAACAATACCACCATCTAGCACACGTAATGAACGTTCAACTTCGGCAGTAAAATCAACGTGTCCTGGGGTATCAATGATGTTAACACGGTAACCCTTCCATTCAGCAGTGGTAGCAGCTGAAGTAATAGTAATTCCACGTTCTTTTTCTTCTTCCATCCAGTCCATTTGTGAATCCCCTTCATGGGTTTCACCAATTTTGTGGATACGACCGGTATAGTACAAGATACGTTCAGTAGTAGTAGTTTTACCGGCATCAATATGGGCAACAATACCAATATTACGAGTTTTGTCTAACGGAAATTCTCGCTTGTTAGCCATTATTTAACTCCTCTCAATCATTCACAATTTCATTATTTTAAAAAAGTGGCTAAATCACTTTAGCCACCCACTTACAGTTAAAAACTAAAAGCTGATTACCAACGATAATGTGCAAAAGCACGGTTAGCTTCGGCCATCTTGTGAGTATCCTCACGCTTCTTAACTGCTGCACCGGTGTTGTTTGAAGCATCGATGATTTCTTTTGCAAGACGTTCAGTCATGGTATGTTCACCACGAAGTCTTGCATAGTTAACAATCCAACGTAAGCCTAAAGTAGTTCTTCGATCAGGACGAACTTCGATTGGAACTTGGTAGTTAGATCCACCAACACGACGGGCCTTAACTTCAAGAACTGGCATAACATTCTTCATTGCTTCTTCAAACACATCAACTGGATCGTTACCAGTCTGTTCTTTGATCATGTCAAATGCACCATATAAAATTTCTGATGCAGTCCCTCTTTTACCATCTAACATCAAATGGTTAATTAATTTAGAAACCAACTTTGAGTTGTAGATTGGATCAGGAAGGATTTCTCTCTTTTGCACTTTTCCTTTTCTAGGCATGTAAAAGTCCTCCTCAATAATAACTTAATTAATTGTCTATTCCTTAGGTTTCTTAGTACCGTATTTAGAACGACCTTGGCGACGATCACTTACACCCGCAGTATCTAATGCACCACGAACAACATGATATCTAACACCAGGCAAATCCTTAACACGTCCACCACGAATTAAAACAACACTATGTTCTTGCAAGTTATGTCCAATTCCGGGAATGTATGCAGTAACTTCAATCAAGTTAGAAAGTCTAACACGAGCATACTTACGTAAAGCAGAGTTAGGCTTTTTAGGAGTCATAGTACCAACACGGGTTGCAACTCCACGTTTCTGAGGTGCAGGGTTCTGTGTGTTTTTCTTTTTGTAACTGTTATATCCGAAGCCTAAAGCTGGGGATTTTGATTTAGAAGTTCTAGATTTACGACCTTTACGAACCAATTGGTTAATTGTAGGCATCTAAAAAGTCCTCCCTTTCCTAATATAATATATTTTTTTAAGTCCACACATCCAGGCGGTTCTTTTTTGAAGTTAAAAAAATCGCTTAGTTGTTTATAAGCACAATAAGTAGAATACCACGTAGAAAAAGACGTGTCAATAAGACTTCAATTAATTTCCGTACTTTTTAGTGGAGGTTTTGTTAATGAAAATTTATTGGTTTATTGTAGGGAGCATCGTTGGATCTTTTATAAACGTTATGGTTGATCGAACCATTACGCACGAAAACTTTATCTTCGGTCATTCTAAATGTAGTAACTGTGGCAAGTTTCTAAAGTGGTACGAACTCATCCCGATCGTGAGTTACATGATTCAATTCGGAAGGTGTCGGACATGTTCAACTCGATTACCACTTTATTTACTGTATTTTGAAGTAACCGGAGCCACCGCTTTTACTATATTTCCACCTGTTTGTTTAGATAACCTCGAAAATTTATCGCTACTTTTACTCATGCAGGTTATGGCAACTTTTGATTTATTAACCTACCATTTCCCTACGGCATATTCACTGATTGCAGTAATGATAGCTCTTATAATTTCTAATCCTCTAACAAAGACAACTGGAATTTATATTATTGGATATTTAATATTGATAATAATAAATCATTACTTCCATTTCATTGGCAACGGGGATTTGGATCTCTTCTTAATCCTTTTAATTGCATACGGAATTACGGTTACCAATCTAGTCGTTTTAACCGGGTCAATCATAGCGATCATTTATGCCATCTTATTTAAAAAACGTGCGATTGCTTTTATTCCATTCATTTACATTGCCACTCTAATTATATTAATTTGGTTTGCTTAAAATTAGAAATTAAATTATGATTAACGTAATAAGTGAAGCTCTAATATATAGTCGTAATGGGTCGACAGTCTCTACTTGGAACCATAATTCCAAACTATTAGGAAAAAAGACCCTAAACTTCTATATTAGGGTCTTTTTAAATGGGAGAGTAATCATGAAAGAATTAGAAGAAGCAATCAAAAATAAAGGCCAAGTCCTTCCTGGAAATATTTTAAAGGTCAACTCGTTTTTAAATCATCAAATTGATCCTAATTTGATGTACGAAGTTGGCAAAGAATTCGTCAAACGCTTCTCAAACGATAATATTACTAAAGTCATCACGGTTGAATCATCGGGAATTGCTCCAGCCGTTATGACTGGCTTAGTATTGGGTGTTCCCGTCGTTTTTGCGCGAAAGAAAAAGCCATCAACTTTAAACGATGCAGCCTATTCGGCTGACGTATATTCATACACCAAACAAAAAACTAACCGCATTTTTATTGAGAAAAAATTCCTTTCACCTGACGATAACGTCTTAATCATTGATGATTTCTTAGCAAATGGCGAAGCCACTAAAGGGATGATTAAGATCGTTGAAGCAGCTCAAGCCAATCTAGTTGGAGTCGGCATTGTAATTGAAAAATCATTTCAACCGGGCGCTAAGTGGATCAAGGATCATGGCATTCACTTAGAATCGCTTGCTCGTATTTCATCCCTTGATAATAATGAAGTAAGTTTTAAAAAAGATTGATTAATATGTATCAAAAAGGGAGTTCATCATTGATGAACTCCCTTTTTAGTTTAATAACTAGTTTTTACTTGAATCTTTTTGTTGCATTTCTTTTTCGACATCACTTAATGAAGTAACACCCTTGGTATCAGTCTTACCCTCTTCTTCTGGTTCAATGTTTTCATATTTCCCAACACCAGTACCAGCAGGTAACAACTTACCAATGATAACATTTTCCTTCAAACCAACTAATGGATCAACCTTGCCACGAATTGCGGCATCAGTAAGAACACGAGTGGTTTCCTGGAATGATGCAGCTGACAAGAAACTGTTAGTTTCAAGCGCCGCCTTGGTAATTCCGAGTAATACAGGACGAGCCGTTGCAGGTGTTTTACCACTAATCACAGCATCCTTATTACGATCCTTGAAATCATCAATATCCATCAAAGTACCAGGGAGAATGTCAGTGTCACCTGGGTCCATGACACGAACCTTACGTAACATCTGTCTTACCATGATCTCAGCGTGCTTATCGTTAACTTCAACACCCTGTCTTCTATAAACTTCTTGAACCGCAGTTAACAAGTAAGTCTCAGTTGACAAAACATCTCGAACTTTAAGCAATTCCTTTGGATCAATTGAACCTTCATTTAAAGCATCACCACGACGAACCTGATCGCCTTCTGAAACCTTCATTCGGGCCTTAATTGGAACCTTATATTTACGAGTATCGGACTTCCCTTTAATGGTAACTTCCTTGATACCTTCAGCAGGATCTTCTTCAATTAATTCAACCGTACCAGTAACTTCACTGATGATTGCCTTACCTTTAGGATTACGTGCTTCCATAATTTCCTGAACACGAGGAAGTCCTTGGGTAATATCTGAACTACTTGCAACACCACCGGTATGGAAAGTACGAAGAGTTAACTGAGTACCTGGTTCACCAATTGATTGGGCCGCAATGGTACCAACAGCTTCACCAACCTCAACTTCGTCACCAGTAGCAAGGTTTCGACCATAACACTTCTCACAAACACCATGAGCAGTATTACATGTGAAGGCGGAACGAATTTCAACTGAATCAATTCCAGCGTCCACAATTTCTTGAGCAACGTCTTCATCGATCATTTCATTCTTTTTAACAATCACTTTACCAGTCTTAGGGTTCTTAACGGTCTTCATTGCGTTACGACCAAGGATTCGATCATACAATGGTTCGATCATTTCGTCCCCTTCGGTAATGGCACGAACAACAAGACCACGGTCAGTTCCACAGTCTTCTTCTCTAACAATGACATCTTGGGCAACATCAACAAGTCGACGAGTCAAGTAACCAGAGTTAGCAGTCTTAAGTGCCGTATCGGTCATACCCTTACGAGCACCGTGGGTTGAAATGAACATTTCCAAGACTGAAAGTCCTTCTTTAAAGTTAGAGGTAATTGGAAGTTCCATGATTTCACCATTAGGTGAAGCCATCAAACCACGCATCCCAGCTAACTGAGTAAAGTTCGAAATGTTACCACGAGCACCAGAGTCACTCATCATAAAGATTGGGTTCTGGGGATCGAAGTTTTTCATTAATTTGTTTTGAATTTCGTCTTTGGCATCATTCCAAACACTAACAACTCGTTCATAACGTTCTTGGTTAGTAATTAAACCACGACGGAATTGTTTAGTGATGGTATCAACTTTCTTATGGGCGTTAGCAACAATTTCTGGCTTTTCCTTTAAATCAGTAATGTCAGAAATACCAACCGTCAAACCAGACTTAGTTGATTTATCATTACCTAAATCTTTGATTCGATCAAGAAGTTCTGAAGTTTCAGTAACTTGGTATTGACTGTAAACTTCAGCAATGATGTCACTTAAAAAGCCCTTCTTAAACGGTTTAACCAATTCAGCGTTCTTCAAGTGTTCATGAATGTCTTCACCAGGCTTCAAGAAATACTTGTCAGGAACGTATCCGTGCAAGTTAGTTGAAGTTGGTTCGTTCAAATAGGTAAATTTCTTTGGAAGAATCCCATTGAAAATAACCTTTCCAACCGTCGTTACTAAAATCTTATCTTTTTGATCGTCAGTAAACGGTTTGTCTGGGAAGGCGCTCGCTGGAATACCAATTCTGGTATGCCAATGAACCTTTCCATCACGGTAAGCTAATTCAACTTCATCAGGATCGTTGAATACCATTCCTTCACCTTCAGCCCCTGCTTCTTCAAGGGTTAAATAGTAGTTACCAATAACCATATCCTGTGAAGGAGTAACAACTGGTTTACCATCTTTAGGAGCCAAAATGTGTCCAGCAGCAGCCATCAATAATCTTGATTCAGCTTGAGCCTCATCAGATAGTGGAACGTGAATGGCCATTTGGTCACCATCAAAGTCAGCATTATACGCAGCACAAACTAATGGATGCAAACGCATTGATTTCCCACTAACCAAAACTGGTTCAAAAGCCTGAATTCCAAGTCGATGCAAAGTAGGAGCACGGTTCAAAAGAACTGGATGTTCCTTAATGACATCAGGGAGAACTTCAAAGACAGCGTCGTCTTGACGTTCGATCTGACGTTTAGCGTTTTTAATGTTAGAAGCTAGACCACGTTTAACTAGCGCATGCATAATGAAGGGTTTAAATAATTCCAATGCCATTGATACTGGAAGACCCATCTGACTTAGTTTTAAATTAGGACCAACGTCAATAACTGAACGACCAGAATAATCAACACGCTTACCTAACAAGTTCTGTCTGAATCGACCTTGTTTACCCTTTAATAGGTGAGAAAGTGATTTAAGGGGACGGTTACCAGGTCCTGCAACAGGACGACCACGACGACCATTATCAATCAAAGCGTCGACAGCTTCCTGGAGCATTCTCTTTTCGTTTTGAACAATAATGCCAGGAGCGTTCAGGTCTAACAATCGTTTTAATCGGTTATTTCGGTTAATAACCCGACGATATAAATCATTTAAATCAGAAGTAGCAAAACGACCACCTTCAAGTTGAACCATTGGTCGCAAGTCAGGCGGCATAACTGGAATTGCATCCATTACCATCCATGACAACTGATTGCCAGAAGTAGCAAAGGCCTCAAGAATATCTAGACGACGAACGGCACGAGTTCGCTTTTGTCCCGTTGCTTTCTTAAGCGTATCTTTTAACTCTTTGACTTCTTTATCGATGTCAACGTCGTTTAATAAAGTTCTGATAGCTTCCGCACCAATTTCAGCGTGGAAACGATTGCCGTATTCACGCTTTTTGTCACGGTATTCTTGTTCTGAAAGCAACTGCTTCTTCTCCATTGGTGTGTTACCTGGATCGGTAACAACGTATGAAGCAAAGTAGATGATTTCTTCAAGAGCCCGTGGACTCATGTCAAGAACTAGTCCCATTCGACTAGGGATTCCCTTGAAATACCAAATGTGGGTTACAGGAGCTGCTAATTCGATGTGTCCCATTCGTTCACGTCTAACTTTTGAACGAGTGACTTCAACACCACAGCGATCACAAACGATGCCCTTATATCTGACACCCTTGTATTTTCCACAGGCACATTTCCAGTCCTTAGTTGGACCAAAAATTCTTTCATCAAACAATCCATCCTTTTCAGGCTTTAAAGTTCGATAGTTAATCGTTTCTGGTTTTTTAACTTCTCCATATGACCAACTACGAATGGTCTCAGGTGAAGCTAAACCAATTTGCATACTTTTGAATTTATTAACATCAACCATTGGCGTACCCTCCTTTATTATTTATTGTCGTCATTTGTATCATTTTTTGAGTCGGCATCAGATGAAGTTGGAGTTTGTTTCTCATTTTCATCTTTCTTTTCTTTATCCTTCTCATTTTTATCATCTTGTTTTTGAGCAAACTTACTCAATGCGTTCACGTTAACAACGTCTTCGTCATCGTCCATGTCACGCAAATCAATTTGTTTGTTTTCGGCATCGAGAACCTTCATGTCCAGTCCCAATGCTTGTAATTCTTTAACTAATACTCGGAATGACTCAGGAACACCTGGTTTAGGAATTGGATCACCTTTGACAATTGCTTCGTAGGTCTTAACCCGTCCGACAACATCATCTGACTTGTAAGTCAAGATTTCTTGGAGGGTGTGTGCGGCACCATAAGCTTCAAGAGCCCAAACTTCCATTTCACCAAAACGCTGTCCACCAAACTGAGCTTTACCACCAAGTGGTTGTTGCGTAACTAGTGAGTAAGGTCCAATGGCTCTTGCATGAATCTTGTCTTCAGCCATATGGTTAAGTTTCAAGTAACCCATAACTCCAACAGCAATTCGTTTGTCAAATGGTTCACCGGTTCTACCATCATACAGAACCGTCTTACCATCAGCTGGCATACCAGCTTCCTTTAAAGCGTCGGTAATATCTTCACTACGAGCACCATCAAAGACTGGGGTGGCAACGTGAATTCCAAGCTTCTTAGCAGCCATTCCAAGATGCAATTCAAGCACCTGTCCAATGTTCATCCGTGATGGAACACCCATGGGGCTCAATAAGATGTCGATTGGGGTACCATCTGGCATATATGGCATGTCTTCTTCAGGAATAATGACGGAAACAGTACCTTTATTACCATGTTTTCCAGCCATCTTATCTCCAACTTGAAGTTTACGTTTCTGGGCAATGTAAACTCGAACCATCTTGTTTACACCGGGCTTTAATTCATCGCCGTTTTCCCTAGTAAAGACTTTAACGTCTTGAACAATTCCACCGGCACCATGAGGTACTCGAAGTGACGTGTCACGAACTTCTCGAGCCTTTTCACCAAAGATAGCGTGAAGTAGTCGCTCTTCAGAAGATAATTCAGTAACACCCTTAGGGGTTACCTTACCAACCAAAATATCGTTGTCATGAACTTCGGCACCGACTCTAATAATTCCATCTTCGTCAAGATCCTTTAGTGCATCTTCACCAACGTTAGGAATTTCTCTAGTCATTTCTTCAGGTCCCAGTTTGGTATCTCTAGTTTCTGACTCATACTCTTCAATATGAATTGAAGTGTAAGCATCATCTTTAACTAGTCGTTCGGAAATGGCAATGGCATCTTCAAAGTTATAACCCTGCCATGTCATAAAGGCAACGGTTGGGTTTTGACCTAAGGCCAATTCACCATTTTCCATTGCTGGGCCATCAGCGATAATTTCATCAGCATCAACATGATCTCCAATTTTTACAATTGGAGTTTGGTTATAGTTTTTACCACCGTTAGAACGCATAAACTTCATCAATTTGTACGTATCTAAAGTGCCATTATCACGTCTTACCCGAATTTCTCTTGCATCAACATATTCAACGGTTCCAGGATACTTAGCAATCTTAGCAACTCCAGAATCATGAGCAGCTTGATATTCCATCCCAGTTCCAACAAGTGGTGCGTGTGGTCTGATCAAAGGAACAGCCTGACGCTGCATGTTAGCACCCATTAGGGCCCGGTTTGAGTCATCATTTTCTAGGAACGGAATACATGCCGTTGCCACCGCAACAACTTGCTTTGGTGAAACGTCCATGTAGTCAACGTTCTTTGAATTAGTTTCAACGTATTGGGACTTATCACGTGCCATAACTTGATCGTCTTGAAAGGTTGCGTCTTCATTTAATGGAGAGTTCGCCTGTGCAATCACGTATTTATCTTCATCATTAGCAGTTAGGTAATCAATCTTGTCGGTAACCTTATGAGTAGTCCAATCAACACGACGGTATGGGGTTTCGATAAATCCATACTTGTTAACCCGAGCATAACTTGAAAGTGAGTTAATCAATCCAATGTTAGGACCTTCGGGAGTTTCAATTGGACAAATTCGACCATAGTGAGTGTAGTTAACATCACGAACTTCATATCCAGCACGGTCTCTAGTAATACCGCCAGGTCCTAAAGCAGATAATCGACGTTTATGGGTCAATTCACCTAACGGGTTCGTTTGATCCATGAATTGTGAAAGCTGTGATGAACCAAAGAATTCTTTAACAGAGGCCACCACTGGTCTAATATTAATTAGTTGTTGCGGCGTTACCGTTGAAGCATCCTGAATGGACATTCTTTCTCTAACAACTCGTTCCATCCGTGAAAGACCAATTCGGAATTGGTTTTGAAGTAATTCACCAACTGATCGAACACGACGGTTCCCCAAGTGGTCAATATCATCAACAGATCCAATTCCCTCTTGAAGATCCAAGAAGTAATTGATTTCAGCCAAGATGTCCGCTGGGGTAATGTGTTTATAGTCCAGATCAATATTGTCATTACCAATTACAGGAACGACTTTGTCTGGATCTGTATTTGAATATACTTTAATTACTTGAACAGTAACTGGATCAGTTACGACAGCTTGATCGGAAGGATTAAAGGTGTAAGCCTTAAAATCTTTGTTAGCCAAGTACGGCTTCAACTTTTCCATCAATTCTTTGTCAATCACATCACCTTTGTTAGCGATGATTTCACCAGTATCTGGGTCAGCTAGGGTTTCGGCCAAAGCTAATCCCATTAAACGAGTCTTCATGCTCAATTTTTGGTTTGTTTTGTAACGACCAACCGGTGCCATGTCGTAACGTTTTGGATCAAAGAATCTTTGGGTTAACAAGTTTCTTGCTGACTCAGCTGTCTTTGGTTCACCAGGACGCAAGCGTTCGTAAATATCCTTTAATGATTCCTCAACACGAGAATCATCGGCATCCTTATGAACGTCTTTTTCAAGGGTAAGTGAGAGACTATCATTAGTATTTCCAAAAATCTCAGTAATTTCATCATCTGAGCCAAAACCAAGGGCACGAACTAATTCAGTCAAAGGAATCTTTCTAGTACGATCAATTCGAACGTATGAAATATTCTTCGCATCAGTTTCAAATTCCATCCAAGCACCACGGTTGGGGATCACAGTTGAACTGTAAATTTCACGACCATTTTTGTCGAGATCTTTATGGTAATAAACACCTGGTGATCGCACTAATTGAGAAACGATAACACGCTCTGCACCGTTAATGATGAAAGTTCCTTGGTCAGTCATAAGTGGAAAGTCACCAAAGAAAACATCTTGAGTCTTAATCTCACCGGTTTCATGGTTGGTTAACTTGAGAGTAACGTGTAATGGGGCTGAATAATTTGCCTCATGAGCACGTGCTTCATCAACCGTGTACTTAGGTTCCAATAGTTTATAATCAACGAAATCTAGTGAAAGCTTTCCTTGAAAATCCTCAATTGGCATAATATCTTTAAACATTTGACGCAAACCTTCGTCTAAGAACCAGTTATAAGAATTTGTTTGAATCTCAATCAAATTTGGAAGATCCAATACCTTCTTAATTCTGGAATAACTTCTACGGGTCCTGTGTTTTCCATACTTTACAATGTGTCCTGCCAAGTTATTCACCTCTCCCTAAAATTCCACGAAAAAGAAATGTTACGTTTTTGTTACAAAAAGCCATATTGCTGGTTTTTGAGCAAAAAAAATCCAAAAATAAGATCTAAATCTTACTTTTGGTTCTTATAAACGCCATCACGGACAATAGATCGCAACGACTCATTTCAATTCCCAGTTGCATACTCTACACATAATACAAAGAATCAAAGTAAAAGTCAATTAATATGCACAAAAACTCTCAGTAAAAATTTACTGAGAGTTTTAACGTTATTTACTTAGAATTTCTTCTTTGGGATTCTTAACTTCACGTCTATTGATCGTAATCTTGTTTTTATGCGCACCGATCGTAATCTGATCACCGGGTTTGAACTTGCCCGCTAGCAAGTCTTCACTCAATGGATCTTCAACTTTATCCTGCAAAGCTCTTCGAATTGGTCGAGCACCATAGGTTGGATTGTAGCCAACTTCAGCAACTAAATCAATGGCAGCTGGAGTCATTCTAACTTTGTAACCTAATCCATTGGCACGATCAATCAGTTCTTGAGACATTAACTTAACGATCCGGTGTAATTCTGACTTAGTCAAGGAATGGAAGATCACCGTATCATCAATTCGGTTCAAGAATTCTGGTTTAAAGAATTTCTTCAACTGTTCTTGAATCGTGGCCTTCATAGCATCGTAATTATCATCATTACCCGATTTTTCAGCGGCAAATCCAACGGTGTTCTTGTATTGAAGCTCGGTGGCACCAATGTTGGAAGTCATAATGATAACCGTGTTTCGAAAGTCTACCTTTCGGCCCTTGGCATCGGTTAAGTACCCATCATCTAGAACCTGAAGTAGCAAGTTAAAGACGTCAGGATGAGCCTTTTCAACCTCATCAAGTAGAACAACTGAGTAGGGATGCTTTCGAACTTTTTCGGTAAGTTGACCACCCTCATCATAGCCAACGTAACCAGGGGCAGACCCAACCATTCGACTAGTCGAATATTTTTCCATGAATTCACTCATGTCAACTCTGATCATGTCATCTTCAGAACCAAACATTGCTTTTGCCAAATCCTTGGCAAGTTCAGTTTTACCAACTCCGGTTGGCCCAAGAAACATGAATGACCCAATGGGACGGTTTGGATCTTTAAGTCCACTTCGTGCCCGACGAATTGCTCTTGCAACTGCCGAAACAGCTTCATCTTGTCCCACAACTCGTTCGTGTAAAATCTTTTCCAAGTTTACCAAACGCTTCTTGTCAGACTGTTTCAAATGAGTAACGGGAATCCCGGTCCATTCAGAAACAATTTGAGCAATATCTTCAGCATTTTCTTTTAATTGATAATTATGGGTCTTGTTAGCGTCATTTTCTTTAATACGCTGTTTTTGGGTTAAATCAGCAATCTCTTTTTGTAACTTTTGTTCTTGCTTACGAATTGAAACCGCATCTTCAAAGCGCTGTTCCTCAATGGCTTTGTCCTTATCATTTTTAACGGAACTAAGTTTTGATTCAGCGCTTGCTAACTTGTCATCTTTTCCAGTTAAATCCAGTCTAACTTTAGCTGCACCTTCATCCATCAAGTCAATTGCTTTGTCAGGAAGGTAACGATCACTAATGTAACGACTAGATAAATCAACGGCTGCATTAATGGCATCATCGGTGATTTGAACGTGATGGTGTTCTTCGTATTTGGTACGTAATCCCTTAAGAAT
Organism: Fructilactobacillus sp. X8R1C1; assembly: GCF_059900945.1. Lineage (NCBI taxonomy): Bacteria > Bacillati > Bacillota > Bacilli > Lactobacillales > Lactobacillaceae > Fructilactobacillus > Fructilactobacillus sp. X8R1C1. The sequence continues at coordinate 79,980 of NZ_JBWXVH010000002.1, forward strand.
CTTACGTGATTCATCCTTACTTGGTTCTTCAACTTCAACCGTTGCAAAACGACGTTCTAATGCTTCATCAGATTCAATGTACTTCTGATATTCATCTAAGGTAGTAGCACCAATAACTTGAACCTGACCACGAGCAAGAGATGGCTTTAAAATATTTGAAGCATCAACTGATCCCTCAGTTCCACCAGCACCAATCAAGGTATGCAACTCATCAATAAAGAGAATGACATTGCCACTATCTTCGACTTCCTTTAAGACCTTCTTTAAACGATCTTCAAATTGGCCACGATACTTAGTGCCAGCAACCAGTGATCCCATGTCTAATTCCATTACCCGCTTATTTTGCATATCCGCAGGAACAGATTTATTCACAATTTTTTCCGCTAAACCTTCAGCAATGGCAGTCTTACCAACACCAGGTTCACCAATTAAAACTGGATTATTTTTAGTTCTTCGGCTTAAAACCTGGATGACACGACGAACTTCAGCGGTGCGTCCAACCACTGGATCGAGCTGATTATCTCGAGCAGCTTTAGTCAAATCACGTGCCAGTGAATCTAAAGTTGGAGTTTCACTTTGTTCTGACTCACCATTCGAATTATTTTCAGAAGCCATATTAGTATCTGCAACCCCCATCTTTCGGATCGTTACTTTTCGGACTTGTTCTGGGCTAACTCCCAAGTTAGTCAAAATTCTTGAAGAGAGCATCGCATCATCACTAGTTAAAGCTAGCAAAATGTGCTCAGTACCCACTTTAGTTGATCCATACTGCTTGGCAATCTTTCCAGCTAAAGCTAAAATTTCTTTCATCTTTGGAGAATACGGCAGATACGTGTTTCCATCGACCTTTAAATTACCGTATCCAGCCAACTGCTCAATTTCTTCTCTAACGTCCGCCTCGCTGACGGCAAGTTGTTGGAGAGTTTGATAAGCAATCCCATTCTTCTCAATGGTAAGTGCCAGTAACATGTGTTCGGTTCCGACAGCTTGATGCTGGAAACTCTTAGCTTGTTCTTGGGCAATTACCAAAACGTTTTTTGCACTAGGGGTAAATAAATTATGCATATGCAAATCTCCCTTCATTTCTCTTTAAATCATAATCCATAATCAAACTAACACTCATATTTAAGCCGGTAAAGTAAAGCCTCTAAAACACTCGCTCTAACCTGATATTCCATTGCTTGATCAGGCAGTCTAATTGCCTCTTTCTTTAAAATAGCAGCAATCATGTTCTCCTCTTTCTCGGTAATGACTCCATTAGCATATAAGGTGGTTAAAATTGATTCTTCATCCTTTTCGGAAATTTCATCACCAATTGAATCAATCAAACTGTCTAGGACATCCGAATTATCCATTAAGTTGATTTTTTCAATCCTGATGTAACCACCACCACCACGTTTGCTCTCAACTAAATAACCATTACGCAACGTAAAACGTGTTTTAATTACATAGTTAATTTGCGAGGGCACCACGTCAAAATGATTGGCAATGTCTGATCGACGAATTTCGACTCGTTCTTGATCATTATCACCTAGCATATCCTTCAAATAATCTTCAATAATGTCCGATATATTACGGCTTGCCATAAACTCATCTCATCTCTGACTAATGTTGACTATTATTATACAAAGAAGATTTGTAAATTCCAAGTAAATACTCTTGGAAACCAAGGTAATAAAAAAATCGGGAAAACAAGATTCGAACTTGCGACCTCCACGTCCCGAACGTGGCGCTCTACCAAGCTGAGCTATTTCCCGATGCTTAAATATTAAAAAGTATATAAAAATCGGGAAGACAGGATTCGAACCTGCGACCCCCTGGTCCCAAACCAGGTGCTCTACCAAGCTGAGCTACTTCCCGATGAATGCACCTAGTAGGAGTCGAACCTACAACCTTCTGATTCGTAGTCAGACACTCTATCCAATTGCGCTATAGGTGCATATAAGCATTAAACGTTCACATTCATCAGCGAACATATATTATTATACCAGAAGTATCCGATTTTGGAAAAGAAAAATAAAAAAATAACCAGAAACATCTGGTTATTTTCACCACCACAATAGCACGCCCACTACTACGATAATCGTAACGACTAGAATCGAAACATAAAACCACTCGTTTTTTAATTTGGAATCGTTTTTAACGTTAATCCGAATGTCATGACGTTTAGAAACGTGCTTTTTATTATTTAATTTGGGATCATCGATAATTTTTAAGAAGGTTTGTTGGGCGGACCTCCCCTTGGGATGCTTGAACTTAAAGTACTCACCATCAGGCTTTAAAAAGCTCCCATCCACATCATCTTGAGCGTAAATGTCGATGATGTTTAAAAGCTGTTGCTTTAGTTTTGGATCAAGAATTGGCGCCGCTAGCTCGACTCGGTTATCCATGTTTCTTGTCATTAAATCAGCAGAAGATATCCACAATTTGGAATCATCCTGAGTGAAGAATCCATAAATTCGGCTATGTTCCAAAAATTCACCAACAATACTCGAAACTACAATTTTTTCTTTTTTCCCGCAAATTCCAAGTTTAAGACAACAAGCTCCTCTAACAACGAGCCTAAATGGTACACCCACTCTAGCTGCATCGTAAATGGCTGAAATCACTTCTACATCAGTCAACGAATTAATCTTTAAGAAGACTGCTCCCTTTCCAGTTCTTAAATAGCTTTCTTTAACTTCTTGAATCCCATCAATCACTTGATCCTGGATTTGATGGGGAGATGCCGATAACACTTGATAACTTGGCTGAGCAGCGTCCGGAGCCTGTAAATAATCGAAAAACTTCGCCAAATCCTGAACATAGTCATCCTTACTGGTAAAGAAACTAAGATCGACAAATCCCTTCGCCGTCTGCATGTTGTAGTTTCCCGTTCCAACCTGGATATAACCCCTTGGATGATCGCCATCTTTTGTTAAAACCAAACAAGTTTTGCTGTGAACTTTCATGTCTTTTTTTCCAAAAATAACATGAACACCAGCATTCTTCAGTTTTTCAGTTACTTTCAAATTGTTCTTTTCATCAAAACGAGCTCTTAATTCAACCACAACGGTGGTTTTAATTCCCTTTTGAGCGGCTTTTGCTAGTAAATCAACCACTTCAGAGTGTTTTGAAACCCGATACAGGGTTTGTTTAATCGCAACAGTTTTAGGATTTTCGACCGCTTCTTTTAAGAACTGCAAAAACTGACTAAACGAATCATATGGATATTGGATAAGGAGATCCTTTTGATCCAAGTACGAAAGGATTGAGGCGGAAGTCGGCCAAGTTCGAGGATTAAATTTTGCGTAACAATATTCTGGATAATCAGGCGAATACTTACTGACGATCTCAAATAGATAAGTTAAATCAACGGGACCAGGAATTTTAAAAATAGCATTCTTTTCAATCTTAAACTTATCAATAAAATCATTTAAGAAATCATCGTCAGTATTACCATCAAATTCCTCAACTTCAAATCGAGTTACCTTTCCTTTTTCACGGTCAACAAGATACTGACGCATCCGAGAGATTGTTTCAAAATTATTATCCTCTTTTTCAACATCTAAGGTGGCATCAAGGTCTCTCGTGACTCTAAAGACGACCGTTCCGGTGATTTCTTTTCCATTGAAGAGACGCTTGAGGTTATGATTAATCAAATCTTCAAGTAAGATATACGTATCAATCCCGTTCGATTTAACCGAAAGCAAACGGTCAAACTTAGAAGGAATGGGGATAATCCGAATGGCTTTTTTATCATCACCCTTGACTAAGACGCCAATCGCAATTTGCTTGTTAGAAAGAAACTTTAAATCATAATTTTCATCAAACTCTTTAAAGGAAAGTGATGGTTGAATCTTCTTAATAAAGTATTGATTGACTTGATCCTTTTGTTTGTCATTAAGGTCTGCATAAGACTCAATCGAACAAACATCTCTCTCCTTTAATTCTTGATTTAATTTATCGTAATCATTGTATTGGATCTTAAAATTTTCATCATTACGATCATGAATCTGATCGAGGATCTGACTATAGTGAAGTCCAGACTTCTTTTCAATTCCATTATCACTAAGCTCCATTTGCCCTTGAACGCTTGGAACCCTGACACTATAAAACTCATCTAAATTATTTGACCCAATTGCTAAAAACTTCAGCTTTTCCAAAAACGGAGTGAACGATTCAGTGGCTAGATTAATCACTCTTCGATTAAATAAAGTCCAACTCAAATCCCGGTTATAGCACGAGTCAACATACTCTTCATTTCTCTTCATGTTATTTCAAATCCTTAATAAACGTATCATAATCAATCTCAACTTGTTTCATGTATTCATTGGCGAACTCAATGAATGACTTTTTGACCTTGTCGCTATTTTTTAGGTACCCGATAATCATCGGAAACGTTGGTGATTGACTGTGTGCTCGTGCAAGTAAAATCACACAAACTAACACGTAATCCTTAAAAGCGTCTAAATCCAACTTATTAAGATTTACGGAACCTTTCATGTCCTTAAACTGACGAACGTAATAACTCTTATTACTAGTATTAAACCACCCTAAAAATGGGTCCGAGGCAGTTTGAAGAATCAGCTGACAATCAACAATATTTTCACCCAATGAATCATTTTTGTTCATACCAATAACATTGTTTTTATAAATTGGAAGGGCTTGCTTAATCTGCAAAACCAAGTAATTATTGTTAGCGTCCTCTAGTAAAACTAAAAAGCAAAGGGTGCCAACACTTCCCACTCCCACACTGTGTCTTACAATATCAACGATCTGGAAGTTAGAGAGAAAGAAACGGATATCACTTTTAGTATGATTGTAGTAACGATCGAGTCCATCACTAATTTTTTGATAATCTTTTTTCCCAATGTGAACCGTAACCGGTTCATTATCAATAAAGCGCCGTTCCCCGTTTTTAAGAACGGTTGTATACTTTTCCACAGCGTAGTCAGAAGTACTTCTAAGGGCCTTGTTAATACTCTTAGCGGTAATTTTTTGAAACGATTTTTTAAAATGCTTCTCACCGTCTTTTAATGTACCAAAAATCTTAGAAATATTTCTGATGGAATTAGGCAATGTCAGTTTATCCATGGCTGGAATCTCCGTCATCCTGACCAAGGCACTACGATAAGCCTCCAAGACACCCCTTAAAAACGGATTAACTTCATTTGTGATATCAAATCCTTGTTGCTTAGCAACAAGTAAAGCACTTACCAGAAAACGTAATAAGTCATCTTCAAAGTGACCTACGTGAGATTCGTCAAAATCATTTAAATCGAACAAAAGTTGATGCTCTGGAGAACCATAAAAACCAAAGTTGCCAAGGTGAGCGTCACCTGCAATCAACAGATTGATATCACTCATGGGAATAGTACCTAAATCATGATTCATCAGCTCAACGCTTCCGCGATAAAAAGAAAATGGATTTTTGGCCATTCGTTCTCGTTTTAATCCTAAAAGTCCACTAAGTAGCAGTGAATCACGCTCAGTCAAAATTGGTTTAATGTCCCGCTTTCTAGCTTTGAAATTCCGCATGGCTTCCATGTTGGCATCATTACTCATCTTCTCACCAACATGAATTAATTGATCATCATTCATTGAAACGTCATTAAGTAAAGCACTTACGTTATTAAGCCCATAAGGCGATTTTTTCTCGAGTTTCATATCGCTTCTCCTTTATTTGATCAATCATACCGTTATCGTAATTCTAACTTGTCATGTAACTTGAAATCAACTTATTACCCACATCACAACATCAATTTAACTCTATGATAGCGCTGTCGGACCCGTATTTCTACCTTGAATCAATATTTTAAATAAAAAAGAGAGTCCTAGTAATAGGACTCTCTTACTGTTTTAAATTTTAAATGCCGGGGACCGGGATCGAACCGGTACGGTCATCACTGACCGCAGGATTTTAAGTCCTGTGCGTCTGCCAATTCCGCCACTCCGGCAGTATGATAACAAAAAAAGCGGAAGACGGGATTCGAACCCGCGACCTCCACCATGGCAAGGTGGCGTTCTACCACTGAACTACTTCCGCATATGCCGACTATAGGATTCGAACCTACGACCTCTTCATTACTAGTGAAGCGCTCTAGCCAACTGAGCTAAGTCGGCGAAAAATCAATGCGGGCGAAGGGATTCGAACCCCCACGTCCTAAGACACTAGAACCTAAATCTAGCGCGTCTGCCAGTTCCGCCACGCCCGCATAATAATGTGTTACTGGCAATGAGCCGTGGCGGGTTCGAACCGCCGACCCTCTGATTAAAAGTCAGATGCTCTACCAACTGAGCTAACGGCTCAAATGGAGGATACAGGGATCGAACCTGTGACCTCCTGCTTGTAAGGCAGATGCTCTCCCAGCTGAGCTAATCCTCCATTGATAGATATCATTGCGATAAAGCACAACGACAACTATTAAATAATATCATTTTGATGTTTAAGCGTCAAGAACAAATTGGTTACGCTTCAACGATCAATTCTTCTCAAACCAGTCATACAACAAATATTATTATACCGGAATGTCTTATTGATTTCTACTATTTTTGTTAAAATTTTTCATTTTTTACAATCTTCTTCATCCCATGCATATAAGGTTGAAGAACTTCGGGCACATTCACCGTTCCATCTTCATTTTGATAGTTTTCAAGGATAGCTGCAACCGTTCTACCAACGGCTAAGCCAGAACCATTTAACGTATGAACGTACTGCAATTTGCCGTTCTCATCTCTGTACTGAATGTGAGCCCGTCTTGCCTGAAAATCAAGCGTGTTAGAACAACTTGAAATTTCGCGGTACCGATTTTGAGCTGGCATCCATACTTCAAGATCATGAGTTTCGGCGGCAGTGAAGCTCATGTCACTTGACGTTAGCGTGATGACATGATAAGGCAGACCAAGTTTCTGAAGTAATGTTTCTGCTTGATGCGTAATTTCCTTTAAAGCATTCCAAGACTCCTCGGGCTTAGTAAACTGAACCATTTCAACTTTGTTAAACTGATGCAATCGAATTAAGCCCCGGGTATCTTTTCCGGCACTTCCTGCTTCTGATCTAAACGCTGGGGTCAAGGCTGTGAATTTTACTGGTAACTTCTCTTCAGAAATGACTTCGTCGCGATAGAAATTAACCAGTGGAACTTCAGCAGTCGGAATCATGGTCAAGTCACTATCTTTAATCTCAAATCCAGCCTTATTTTCTAGGAATTTAGGAAACTGCCCGGTCCCAAACATTGAATCAGAATTAACCATGTATGGGGGTAAGACTTCGGTGTAGCCAGCATCGGTGTTTTGATCCAAATAGAAATTATATACCGCACGTTCTAATTTGGCTCCTGCACCTAGATAGTATACGAAACGACTTCCTGATACCTTAGCACTTCGCTTGAAATCTAAAATATCTAAGTCTTCGCCAATTTCCCAGTGGGGTTTAGGGGTGAAATCAAACTTCCGTGGTTCACCAATTCGTCTTAACTCTTTTGAACCCTCTTCGGTGAGACTAACGGGAACTTCATCAGCAGGAACATTGGGTAAATGAGCCTCAATATCATGTTGTTCGGCTTTGATAGTTTCTAGCTTTTCATCCAGCGACTTGATCTCTTTTCCAACTTCACGCATTCTGGTAATTTGATCATTTGCGTCCTCTTTATTGCGCTTGAGCTGTGAAATTTTCTCAGATACCTCATTTCGTTCCGCTTTAAGCGACTCACTTTTAACGATTAGATCACGCCGTTCTGAATCTTTTCTAAGTAAATTGTCAATCACTTTGCCAGGCACATTTCGCTCGGCTAACTTTCCTTTATACCAGTCCGGATTACTTCTAATCAACTTCATATCTAACATTTTAATTTCCTCCCTTAAAAGACACAAAAAGACCCTCGTCATATTGGGACGAAAGTCTTTTCGCGGTACCACCCAAGTTCCAATTAAGGCACTCGATTAATTAATAACGGTAATTGCCGTGCGGGATTGGCCGCCCGAAATACGTGCTGGAATTTTCAAATGACAATTTTCACCAACATTGTCTCTCTGTGATTCTACTTAATGGGCACGTCACGTTTATTTGTTGCGTCAATTATACAATAATCTCTGAAATTATCCTAATACTTCTTGAATTTTGTCAGAAAGTCTCTTTAAAACTTTGTTTCTGGCGTCCGCATCTTCGACAAAATCATACTTATCCCCGTTAATCCTAATCTTAGGAGATAAGTTATAATCCTCGTACCATTTCGAATATCTATGGTTTAACTCACGATAATATTCATACAAACTAGCGTCATTATCGATCTGTTCGTATTTTCTTCCACGCTTTTTAATTCTTTTAAGCATCGTATCAAAAGAAATATCAATGTAAATCAGTAGGTCCGGTATTTTCTTATATTTACCGTTAGGGATCGGTTCCATCATGTTCTTTAATAAAGAATCATAAATTTGAACTTCTGTTTCAGTTGCTCGACCAAGGTCAGCATTTAGATGAAACAGTAATGAATCTTCAAAGATTGAACGATCCATCACACTGTACTTATCAGAAGAAGCTTCTTTAATGCTGTCCAAACGTTTATTTAAAAAATAAATCTGAAGCAAAAAAGCATACTTTTTTGGGTCTTTGTAAAACAACGGAAGAATCTTATTATCATCAACGGACTCGTAATATGCTGGTGAGTTTAGTTTCTCAGCCAATAATGTCGTTAACGTGGTCTTCCCTGCTCCAATAGTTCCTGATAATACAATCATTTATTTGATCCCCTTAGACTAATTTAAAGAATTTGCAATTGTAATTGTACCATTTAAAAATCATGAATTTAAGACTAGCTTTCATTCTTTTTAATTTCATCCGTATAATCTTCTGAAGGCGAGACATCCACTTGATCGAGGGGAATGATATGGGTATGATGAACAAATTTGTACCCAAAATACAAGATGATAACCAACGGAACACTCATATACGTGACCGCAATCTCAAATAAGTTGAAGTGAGCAAAGGCACCAATATCTTGACCACAAATAACAACGATACACAGGATTAAAGTGATAATTGGACCAACCGGGAACCAAGTCGCATGGTATTTAAGTTCCGAAACTTTGTGTCCTTGTTTTATAAACGCCCTTCTAAATCGATAATGTGAAAGAGCAATCCCGAACCAAGCAATAAATCCAGTCAACCCGGAAGCAGCCACTAACCACATGTAAATCTTAGATCCAAAGATACTTGTCATAAAAGTCAACAACGAAATCACCATGGTTGCTAGGAGCGCTAATACCGGAATTCCACGCTTAGATACTTTGCCAAAAACTTTTGGAGCATAACCTTCATCGGCCATCGAATACAACATTCGCGTTGAGGCATACATTCCAGAGTTGGCTGAAGAAATCACGGAGGTCAAGATGACCGCGTTCATAATACTTGCAGCTCCAGCTAATCCGGCACGTTCAAACACAATCGTGAACGGACTAATGGCAACATCTGAAGCACTTGATCCCAACAAATCGGGACTAGTATATGGAATAATTGCAGCAATCACAACAATTGCCAGAATATAGAATAAAATGATGCGCCAAAATACTTCATGAATCGCTTTTGGGACCGTTTCCCGTGGGTTTTCTGACTCTCCAGCTGTAATTCCAACTAACTCAGTTCCTTGAAATGAGAATCCAGCAATTACGAAAACACTCAGAATGCCGGGAATCCCATTTACGAAGGGAGCCTGCTTATAGGTGAAGTTCCTCATTCCAATAAAGTGACCACCCATAATTCCAAAAATGGTCAAAATTCCGACGGCTAGAAAGATAAAAATCGTGATCACTTTGATCAAAGACATCCAGAACTCAGTTTCTCCAAACGCCTTGACGGACAAGATGTTAATCAACAAAATCAGTGACAGAGCCGCTAAACTCCAAATCCAACTCGGAAAATGTGGCAGCCAGAATTGCATGACGATTGCCACCGTACTAACGTCAACCGCCACCGTAATTGCCCAGTTAAACCAGTAGTTCCAACCCATTGCAAACCCTAAAGCTGGATCAACGTACTTAGCTGAATATGTAGCAAATGATCCAGAGACTGGCATATTAGTGGCCATTTCTCCCAAACTAGTCATCAAAAAATAAACCATGATTCCCATACATACATATGCTACTAACGCACCACCGGGACCAGCATTGTGAATTGCTCCACCACTAGTCACAAAAAGACCGGTTCCAATACAACCACCAAGGGCGATCATAGACACATGACGAGACTTTAATCCCCGCTTCACCTGTCCGTTTCCATTTTTTTCAGACATAAATTCTCCTCCTAAATAATTAAGAAGAAACCCAATAACAAAACGACAAAGAAAAAGACCCTCTTGAATAACTTCCAAAAGAGTCCACAAATTCTTACTAATCGTAATCTTAGAAAGCTCTCCGTGCAACACACGACAGTCCTTGACTTATTAAATCAAAACCCAACCAATCATTTACCACGTGATCAGTTTCGGCAACTTTCCCTTTCATAAGCCCTCATCGATTAAGTGAATCTCTGGCAAATTACTGATAAAAGTCGCGCCTCTTCTTAGAATTCATATTTCATTATAAGTAAAGTATAAGTGATAAGTTAACGATTATCAATCACTTTCATGAAATTAGTAAATTGTATTCTGAAAAATCTTTGTTGTACTTAGCTCCTTGGCCCACTTTACGTACCCATATTCACAAACTTGAAGCCATGTGTAAGCAATTAAGGCGGCACCAACGGTATCTGAAGGAAAATGGGCATTCAGATAAACCCGTGAGATCATCACTAGGAAAAGAACAATTGCTAAAATAGTTCTAATAATCCATTTAGTTGATTGTCGATTAATCATTGGAACCACTATGATCCACAGGACGCTAATCACTAGAAAAGCTCCTAAAACATGTCCACTAGGATAACTAAAGCCAGTGTCCCCCGGCAAATGCATTGAGGGACGGGGTTTGGCTACGATGTGTTTAATCACAAATCCAATGGCATCTCCACCAAAAACCAGTACCAGCGAAAAGAATGCCGGTATTTTATACTTAAACCACCACAACAAAACAGCAATTATAAGTATCCACACAATATCCATCTTGGGACTCGCGACAAAACTAATCATTGAGAAAATGGTTTCTTCAAATGAAGACGGGTACCCTTGAATGGTTCCAATTATCATTGAATCTAAAAAGTCAACGTAGCCAAAACTCATTTTGACTCCAATCGTCAGGATTAACGATAAGAGAAACGCAATTGTTAATTTGTACGGACGACTAACGTCCCTTCCAATCATCATAAACGCCATACCTCCAAGAATTCATATAAAAAAAGTATAACATAATATCGATTAGCCGATTGAGAGAAGCACCAAAATCGCCGTGATTAGTGTGATATAATTGCACCATGAATTTTACAGATTGGAGTTTTATTAATGATTCATAGCCTTATTATCATGTTACTGGTAGGAGTTTTTGCGGGTGTTCTGGGTTCAATCCTAGGAATCGGTGGTGGGATGATCATTACACCGGTTTTAACCATCGGATTTAATCTTGACATTAAGTATGCGATTGGTGCAAGTATCATTGCCGTGATTGCTACCAGTTCAGGAGCAACGATCGCCTATCTAAAAGACAACGTCTTAAACTTACGGGTAGCCATGTTTCTAGAAATTGCTACTTCCATTGGGGCCGTTGCTGGTGCTTTACTAACTGGAGTGATCAATCCAATCTTTCTCTACATTTTGTTTGGCCTGTTACTCTTCTTTTCCGGTCTAAATATGGTTAAAAAGATTTGGGGCAAACAGGTTCAAACGAATACAACCAGTGAAGATAAAATTGCAAAAGAACTCAAACTAAATGGTTCTTACTACGATAAAAACCTAAAAAAGCAGATTGACTATAAGGTAACAAACGTTCCAGCTGGTTTAACCGTAATGTTTGGTGCCGGAATTGCCAGTGGTTTACTGGGAATTGGATCCGGTGCCTTTAAGGTGATTGCGATGGACACTTTTATGAAAATGCCACTCAAACCATCGAGTTCCACCAGTAATTTAATGATGGGGGTCACGGCAGCAGCGAGTGCCACCATTTACTTTTTTAACGGATCAATTTTGCCTCAGATTGCCGTCCCACTGGCGCTCGGAATTATCGTTGGAGCAACCGTCGGGTCACGTGTGATGCAAATCATGCCTTCCAAATTAATTCGAATTATTTTTATTCCCATCCTAATTTACCTTGGCGTTCAAATGATTCTTAAAGGATTTGGGGTGAACTTCTTATCATGAGCACTCAAAATAATGTAAATCAAAGTGAAAAAAATCAAGAAGCTGAAAATATTCGAATCGAAAAACTTATCGGAAAAATCATGCGTATCGGCGTGATTATTTCCGTCATCATCATGGTCTTTGGACTTTTCTTGTACCTTGTTACCGGAACAACGGGGTTTGGCAGTCACTATTACCTAACCTCCTTTGGTCAACTGCTAAAGGGAATCATTCAATTAAAACCCTATTCCATCATGATGTTAGGCGTTTTTGCTTTGATCCTAACGCCAGTTCTAAGGGTGGTCGTATCAATCTATTCATTCTATAAAGAACACGATAAGATGTACGTCATCATTACTACCATCGTCTTCATCATCTTGATGATTAGTTTTTTCCTTGGAACTTACCTGCATCTTTAAACAATTTTAAACAAAAGCGGAATTAGACAAATGTCTAATTCCGCTTTTTTAATAATTACATTAACTTAAATAATTTTCCATCCGACTTAGTGCTTCCTTTAAATCGTCACTAGAAGCAGCGTAGGAAATCCGAACGTGGCCTTTACCACCGTCACCAAACGCTGATCCGGGAATTACCCCAACTTTAGCGTTTTGCGCTAAATCCTTGGCAAAACGAACGTCATCATTTCCATAATTTGCTGGAATTTTTACGAAAATATAAAACACTCCGGTAGGATCAATCGGATCAAGCCCCATCTTCTTTAGTTGAAAAATGGCCCCATCCCGATTCTTTTGGTATTCATCTCGCATCGAAAAAGCATCATCCATCCCATTCTTAAGTGCCTCAAGTGCACCATACTGAGCAGGGTCTGATGGTGAAGAAACTAAATAACCATGCATCTTATTAGCCTGAGTGATAAATTCAGCGGGTCCAACCGTGAACCCCAGTCGATAACCAGTCATTGCGTGAGATTTAGACACTCCATTAATTACAATCGTTTGATCAGGTAAATACTCTGCCAGTGAATGATGTTTAATACCATAGGTTAACTCACTATAGATCTCATCGGTAATCACAAAGAGTGAATGTTGTTTAAGAATTGGAACAAGTGCTTTTAACTGCTCTGGTGTGTATTCAACCCCCGTTGGATTATTTGGATAATTTAAGATCAACGCTTTAGCACTGGGATGATTTGAGAGTGCCTCATCCAATTCTTTAGGTGTTAAAACAAAATCAGAAGTGGACGTATCAATAAACACGGGTTTCCCACCAGCAAAACGTACTAATGACTCGTATAGGGGATAGAAAGGTGCTGGAATCAAAACTTCATCGCCAAGATTAACCGTGGAAAGAATCGACGAGGCAAGCGCTTCGGTTGCTCCCATATTAACCATTACTTCAGTATCAGGATCATACTTTAAATTATATTTTTTTGCCATAAAGTTGCTGATGGCATCTCTTAAGGATTTGATTCCCTTATGAGGAGAATAATGCGAGTGGTTATCTTCAATACTCTTCATCATTGCTTTTTTAACGTGTTCAGGGGTGTTAAATCCTGGTTCTCCCACCGATAGCATAATCAATCCGTCAATATCAGATATCGACTCCGAAAAAGCTCGAATTGCTGATGGTTGCAGTTGAGTTAAATTCTTGTTAAACCGATTTTGCAAGTTTTCATTTAAAGTAGGCATGTTAATCCTCTTCCCTATCATCATCAAGAAATTCAATCATTAAATCAAATCTCTTTTAACTAATTCTTCGCCAATTTCAACCGTATTTAGTGCAGCACCCTTTAATAAATTGTCGGCTACCACCCACATATTATAGGCATCACCATTTTCTTGGTCCGGTCGAACTCTTCCGACATATGTATCTTCTTTGCCAGCAGCGTCGATTGGTTGTGGGTAGAGTTGTTTTTTGGGATCATCTTTAAGAGTTACTCCCGGAGCATCATTTAAAATTCTTTGGATCTTTTCACGACTGGCGGCTTTTTCATCCTTGACCGTGAAATAAACTGACTCACCGTGACAAATCTCCACTGGAACTCTGACACAGGTAGCGGTCACCTTAATATCTCCAGAATCCATATCATTCAGCATGATTTTCTTCGTTTCGTGAATCATCTTCCACTCTTCGTGAGTATAACCGTCTTTTTCAAACACATCGATTTGGGGCAAGAGGTTGAACGCGAGCGGATAATGTTCTTTTTCACCTTTGACTGGGAAAATGTGAGCATCCATCTTTTTGCCATCAAGGTGTTCTTGCGCTTCATCTTTTAATTCATCAAGTCCACTCTGACCGGCACCTGAAGCAGCTTGATAAGTAGAAACAATAATTTGTTTCAACCCAAACTGCTTTCTAATCGGCTCTAACGCCACTACCATTTGAATGGTGGAACAGTTTGGATTGGCAATGATCCCATGATGATTCTCTAAAGCATCCGGATTCACTTCTGGCACAACCAGGGGAACATCCGGGTCCATTCGAAACGCGCTTGTATTGTCAACCGCAACGGCACCACGCTTCACGGCTTCTGGTAACAATTTTTTGGAAACCGAACCTCCGGCTGAAGCAAGGACTAAATCAACACCGTTAAATGAGTCGGGAGTGGCCTCTTCGACGGTTAACTCGTCGCCTTTATACTCGAGCTTTTTCCCAGCGGATCTTTTAGAAGCCAACAATTTAAGACTTTTAACCGGGATACTTGATTCAGCTAACTTATCCATGAGACGTGTTCCAACGGCACCAGTGGCACCTAAAATTGCGACGTTATACTCTTTCATTACTACTTGCCCCTCTATAAAATATTTTCTAATCCAACAACTAACCCATCTAAACCGTCAACTCTTTCAATGGCAACCTTTAAACCATTCATAAATGAATCACGATCAAAGGAATCTTGACGAATGGTGAGTGCTTCACCATCTCCGCCAAACAGCACCTGTTCATGAGCAACATATCCGGGAAGTCGAACGGAATGAATCGGAACTCCATCATACTCAGCTCCGCGAGCACCTTTTAGGGTTTCGTCGGTTGAAACGGATTCTGGTTGTTTTTTTCTTCCCTCACTGATTAACTTTGCGGTATTAATAGCGGTCCCAGACGGAGCATCCTTTTTATCCTGATGATGCATCTCGATCACCTCAGCATCAGGGAAATATTGAGCTGCCTCTTTAGCAAATTTCATTAACAATACCGCCGAAATTCCAAAGTTAGGGGCAATAATCCCACTCACATTTTCATCGTTCGCTAATTTTTGCAACTCAGCTAGTTGATCATCACTTAACCCACTGGTTCCAATAACCGGATGAATCCCATTATCCAGGGCAAATTTAGTGTTGGGATAAGCTGCTTTTGGAACCGTAAAATCAACCCAAACGTCTACGTCTGGCCCTTTAATCTGATTAAAATCGTTATAAACTTTTACGTCTTTTGGTAAATCATAACTTTCAGGACTCAAATCGTTCGCTTTCGGGTCATATACGCCTATCAAATTAAAATCACCATTCTTTTCAATCATCTTAACGGCCTTTTGGCCCATTGAGCCACGAAAGCCCGCTACTAATACTTTAATCATTTAAAATGTCTCCTAAAGAATCAACGTCTAGTGCTTTTGCCAATTCTTTTTTCTCATCTTGATTTAGGGTTGCAATTGGTAAACGACAACCACCCACATTTAAACCATTAGCATTTAAAGCTGCTTTAGTCGGTGATGGTGAAGGATACATAAATAGCGCCTGCATCTTTGGTGTTAACCAACGTTGAAGCTTGCCAGCTGCTTTGTAATCCTCCTGATCTAAATCATCGTACATTCCCCTTAATTGCTTACCATAGACATGGGAAGCAACCGAAATCACTCCATCACCACCAAGCATCTTAGTTGCTAGTGCTTGTGGATCTTCACCACTGTAAACCAGAAAATCATCTGGAGTGTTGGAAATGATGTATTCCATATCAGGAAGTGAGCCACACTGCTTAATTCCAGCAATGTTATTGTATTCGGATAATTCCACGACCGTTTCCTTATTCATGTTCACGCCCGTTCGTCCAGGAATGTTATAGATGATGATTGGTTTATCTGAATGATCGGCAACGTACTTAAAGTGTTCCTTCATGCCCCGTTGGTCGGGTTTGTTGTAATAAGGCACAACCACCAAGCCATAATCAATCCCATCTAATTGCATCACTTTCTGGTTAAACTCAGCCGTTTGTCGGGTATTGTTTGAACCAGTCCCTGCAATTACCGGATACTGATCGCCCACAATCTTGCCAAATTCACCGTACAGTTTTAATTTTTCGTCTTCAGATAATGTCGGAGTTTCACCAGTCGTTCCGCCGACCACAAATCCATTGGTCCCCGTATCAACCAAATGTTTAATCAGCTTCTTAAGCCGTGTAATATCAACCTCACCGTCATTGCCAAACGGGGTGACGATGGCCGTTAATAAATCTGCTTTTTCTACCATGATTATGATCTCCCCTATTTTTTTGTTCCTTGTTGCATTCGATAATTCAAAAATCCGATAATGGCTCTACTTCCAATCGCAATTGCCTTTGGATTGGGGGTAAGCGTCGCCTCATGAAGCTGAGACTTTGGGTCACCAATTCCCAACCAAAACATTGTTCCGGGGATTTTTGACAACAAATAACCAAAATCTTCTCCCGTCATTGCGGGCATCGTGTTAATAAAATCAACGTTTTTTTGCTTTTCCATGTAATCAATAAAATTACTGGTTAACTTCGAATTATTCTCGACTGGCAAATAACCGCCCTGATTCAGGTTGAGTTTAACCTGGCAGTCGTAACTCACTGAAATCCCATTAGCGACTTCTTTCAACCGCTTATCAATCAACTCAATCATTTTCTGGGTCAGACCCCGAATCGTTCCTTCAATTCGAGCATGACCAGCGATCACATTTCGAATGGTACCGGCTTCCATTTTTCCAAAGGTAACAACCCCGCCTTCAATCGGATCAACACTCCTTGATACAATCGTCTGAACCTGATTAATAAATTGACTGGCGGCCACAATCATGTCGTTTGCATCCTGCGGATAAGCAGCATGACCACTTTTTCCGATCAAGTCAACGTTGACCTCGGTTGTCCCAGCGAACAGTGTACCCATCCGACAACCGATTGCCCCAACCGGAAGCTGGGGGTTGTCATGTAGACCATAAAATTCATCTGGATGCCACTTCCCGGTAAAAATACCGTCCTCGTATGCCACTTTACCCCCATTTTCACTTTCTTCAGCTGGTTGAAAAAAAACTAACAAATTATCTTGGGGTTGATGAGCAGCATAGTAATTCAGGATACTCAACGCAACCGTCATGTGGATATCATGACCACACGCATGCATCACACCATCATTTTTTGACACAAACGTTAAATTCGTTTTTTCCTTAACTGGTAACGCATCAATATCCGTTCGGTATCCAATGGTACGCTTGGGATCAGTTCCATGGACCAGCACCAAAATCGCCGTTGGTAACTTTTCTGGTACATTAACTTCCATGTAGTCCGTTTTAAACTTATCAATGACTTCTTTTAGATATTCATGGGTCTGAAACTCATGCATTGCTAATTCTGGGATTTGGTGAAGATGACGATAAATTTCAAGGAGATCATCGTCACTCAACTTGGTCGTATTATCTGACACATTCATCACTTCCTTAAGTCGTCTTCAAGTTTAGTCTTAGACTTGGTCTGAGTGTCGATGTCCTTGATCTTTTTAGCAGGAACCCCGGCTACCATGGTATTAGGTTCAACATCATGCAAAACCACTGAGCCAGCAGCAATCACTGCACCCTCACCAACATGAACGCCTTCAATCACAACCGCATTAGCACCAACTAAGACGTTATCGTCAATTCGAACCGGTTTAGCACTAGCTGGTTCAATCACACCGGCCAAAACAGCACCAGCACCGATGTGACAATGCTTTCCAACGATCGCACGACCACCCAGGATGGTCCCCATGTCAATCATGGAATCATCACCAATCTCAGCTCCAATGTTGATTAATGCTCCCATCATTATGACAACATGCTTTCCAATTGAAACCTGATCACGAATAATCGCACCGGGTTCAATCCGAGCGTCCAAATTCTTGGTATCAAGTAATGGAACGGCAGAATTTCGTGCATCACTTTCAATTTCATAACTACTGATTAATTTTTTATTCTTTTTAAGAAATTTAGAAACGTTAGCCCAGTCGCCAAAAATGACACCAGTTTTGTTAGTGGTAAAATTCTCAATTCCCTTAGGAAATTTGATTTTTCCTAACTTACCTTTCAAATAAACCTTGACTGGGGTCTTTTTGTCTGAGTTAGAAATAAATTTAATGATTGACTGTGCATCTAATTGTGCCATCTTCTAGTTCTCCTTTAATTTCTTATCTAAGTGGGTCATGTCCGCATAACTCTCACGTTGGACCGCTAACTGTGCTTTACCATCTTCAACAAACACAACGGCTGGCCGTGGATTTCGATTATAGTTGGAAGCCATTGAGTATCCGTAAGCCCCGGTGTTGAAGATTACAAAAATGTCTCCCGGTTGGCTCTTTGGGAGCGGTTGATTCTTAATCAAGATATCACCTGATTCACAGTATTTCCCGGCAATTCGGACGGTTTCAACCGGCTTTCCATCAACATTGCCTGCAAGAGCGCCTTCATAGTCTGCTTCATATAAAGCTGGCCGAATGTTATCACCCATCCCACCATCAACGGAAACGTACGACTTAATCCCGGGGACATCTTTTCTGGAACCAATCGTGTACAAACTATAACCCGCTGACCCGACGATTGAACGTCCCGGTTCAATCCAAATTGATGGAGTTGGTAAATCAGCCTCAGTTGTTTTTTGTTTAATCTCATCCACAATGGCTGAGACGAAGTCCTCTGGGGCGACGGGATGTTCTTCATCGGTGTATTGAATACCAAAACCACCACCAACGTTGATTACTTGCGTCGTGTAATCAAAATTGTCATGCCAGTGCTTCATTACATCAACAAGTTTATCGGCCGCTCCCACAAAGCCTTCGGGTGAAAAAATCTGAGACCCAATGTGAGCATGAACCCCTTTCATATTCATTCGCTTCTCAGAAAGGACCTTTTGTAAAGCTTCATCAGCTTGTCCCGATGCCAGATCGAACCCAAACTTACTGTCGACCTGACCCGTTTGGATGTACTCATGAGTATGAGCTGAAATACCAGGGGTAATCCGTAACATCACGTCGATGTTTTTATCTTGCTCTTCTAGCACGTCGTGGAGTAACTCAATTTCATGGAAATTATCCAACATAATCGTTCCCACTCCGTTTTTAACAGCCATCGTTAGTTCGTCTTTTGATTTATTGTTGCCGTGAAAACTGACCCGTGCCATCGGAAAATCAGCTTGAAGCGCAGTGTACAACTCACCACCGGAAACTACGTCAATTCCAGCTCCCTCTTGCTTCACAATTTGATACATTCCAACCGTGGCAAACGCCTTACTAGCATAATTAACCGAGTATTTAACTTTACGGTCCTCAAAAACCCGTTTAAATTTTTCAATTTGACTCCTGATCTTACTAACGTCATAAACCTCTAGGGGTGTTCCATATTCTTTTGCTAAATCACTGGCCTTAATCCCACCAATGTACAAATCATGATTTCTTATATCTTGCTTATCAATAACCGACTTCATCTCGCACCTCTTAAATAATTTATAAAAAAAGATCTTTTTGCTCAGGAGTTGAACAAAAAGATCTAAAAATAATTAATTTGACATTATTTGATCAAATATTCTTGAATAGCTCCCCGCAGAATATCTGCGACAGTCCGCGATTTATTAAATCACGTCCCAGCACCAGTGCCACTACTCTGACAGAGTGCTTCGGCAAACAACCCTTTCACTAACTTCTTCGACGAGTAAATCTCCATTAGCTAATCTTGTTACCTGCAACCTCTATTTAAATTTGTTAAAAATATAACCCATTTTGACCTGTTCGTCAATTAATATCATCTAAATTAATAACTATTTCACATATTTTGGATTCCAAGATTGATAAATTAAAAATTAATGCTACAATTCAATTTAATTAAATTCTTAAGGATGAATAATTCATGAAAGTAACCAAATTCGGTGGGAGCTCACTAGCTAACGGAGCCCAATTTCAAAAGGTAATTAATATCATCAAATCAGATCCAGATCGGAAGGCAGTCGTTGTTTCTGCTCCCGGAACTCGCTTCAAAGGTGACGTGAAAGTTACCGACTTATTAATCGAGTATGCTAACAAAGTTCTTGACCATGAAGACTTTTCTGACATTCTTAATCAAATTATTGATCGCTATCAAGAAATTGGTGAATCATTTAACGTTCAGACGAAACAGATTACCCAAATTGTCTCACAGTTAAGAGAATTACCTAATCAATCGTTTCTGGATTCTGCTCATCTAATGAGTACCTTTAAAGCTCAGGGAGAATACCTCAACGCGCAAATGTTGACGATGATTTTAAACCAACTTAAAATTCCTGCAAGGTTTATGGATCCAAAAGAAATTGGTTTTAAAGTCACCGGCGACGTTGCCGATGCGCAAATCAATCCCGTTACCTACGGAAACATCAGAAGATTTCGTGACGTTAAAGAAAAAATGATCTTTCCAGGATTTTTTGGGGTCAATGATGATAATCAAATCGCTACCTTTTCAAGGGGTGGTTCCGATATTACCGGCTCAATCGTAGCTCGTGGGCTTCAAGCTGATCTATACGAAAACTTTACCGATGTCAACGCGATCTATTCGGTTGACCCGCGGGTGGTTAAAAACCCGAAAGCTATCGACGTAATGACTTATAGAGAAATGAGAGAACTCTCGTATGCTGGTTTCTCAGTCTTTCATGATGAAGCCATCATTCCAGCAATTCAGGTCGGAATTCCGATCAACGTGAAAAATACATCGGCCCCTGATTTACCCGGAACCCTGATTGTTCCTGAAAATAAATTTCAACCAACTCGCGTAATTACTGGGGTAGCCAGTGCCAAGCACTTCTCAGCACTGTACATTCATCGCTACCTGCTTAACAAACAAGTGGGTTTTACCCTTAAGATTCTCAAAATTCTGTACAAATACAACGTGTCGTACGAACACATGCCTTCTGGAATCGATGACCTGACCATTATCTTTGATAAGGCCCAACTAAATGACCATATCGTCAAAGAAATTACAAGAGAAATCAAAGATGCCCTTCATCCCGATCAAATTCGTTGGATTAATGACTATGCCATCATCATGATCGTTGGCGAGGGAATGCAGTCTGATAATCACACCATTGAAAAAATCATTCGGCCACTAACCGACAATGGCATCTCCATTCACATGATTAATCAAGGAGCTTCCAAGATTTCCGTGATGCTTGGAACTGACATTAAAGATTCAGATAAAGCCGTCAAGCTAATTTACAGAAACTTCTTTGACAACAACCGACTAATTTATTAGGAGACTAAATTATGACTAAATTACTTAAAGTACACGGATCCGAAAATCAATTCTTTATTTTGGATCAAACTGAACTAGACCAAAAACTAAACGATCAACAACTTAAAAAACTTGCTCAAACCATTTCAGACCCCAAAAATCAGATTTTAAACGGTGCCGATGGGGTCTTGGTGGTTGATTCATCAAGCCATCCCAATGCACTGGGAAAAATGCGAGTCTTTAACGCCGATGGCAGTGAAGCTTCAATGTGTGGAAACGGACTTCGGACCGTTTCTCGGTACTTGTCACAAAAGTTTGGTCAGGATGCTTTCAAGGTTGAAACCAACGATGCAGATCTAGATGTGACAAAAGAGAGTGACATTGCACCTGGAGTTCCCGCCTTTAGTGTTCAGATCTCACCAATCTCATTTGACGCTAAGAGTCTGCCCCTTGAAAATATCAAAACCCCACTGTTAGATCAGCCAGTCAATGATTTCATTTCTGGATTAGATTATTCAGCGGTCGCAGTGCCTAATCCTCATCTCATTAGTTTTATGAGTATGGATCAAGTTAAATCAGACGATTTAGTTAAGCTAGGCAAAATGCTAAACGGAAAAAACAAGTACTTTACGGACGGTGTCAACGTTAGTTTTGCTAACGTTATGGATCAAAATGAACTTTTCGTTCGAACCTTCGAACGGGGTGTAGGTCTTACAAATGCCTGTGGGACTGGAATGACGGCCACTAGTCTAATTTACGAAATCTTAACTCATGATTCGGACTTTGACGAAACCGTCAATATTTATAATCCAGGTGGGATGGTAAAAACTCACATAAAACGCAGTGGGGTTCACTACGATCTTCATTTGATTGGAAATGCGACTTTTACTAATGAGTTAAATATTAGTGAAGGTGATCTAAGAAACGCCAACCTCGATAATATTCAAATCACCGATACCGGTGAGGAGCAGGATTATCAAGACTTTGTCAAACAGCTTCAAACTAACTAAAAACCACATTGGCCGCTTGTCAATGTGGCTTTTACTTTCAATTAAGATACGATTCCCTTCAAAAGATGGGTGATGTGAAAGAACAGTTGAATCGCCAACTCGGCTAGTAAGAACCCAATCGCCAACGCTCCTGCAATCATCGCAACTTGCATTAAGTAAACAAACGCTAAGTGCGTGTTGCCTGTTGCAATGTATTTCATAACTTCATACGCCTGTCCACCGGGAACAAGCGGAACTAACGCTGGAATGTTAAAAACGATGATTGGCATTTTTTTGTACCGAGCTGCCAGCATTCCCAAGATCCCAATCGTAAACGCTCCAAAGACGTTTCCACCAACGTAACCACCAAAAATCGAATTGTAGGTTAGGTACACTAAATAGCTGGCAACCCCCACCAATCCACCTAGATTAAGAGCACGCGGTGGCACGTTGATCAAAATTGCAAAACAAAGGGTGGCAACGTAAACTCCAATTATTTTCACTAAAATTTCAATCATAAACACCCCTATCCAAACCACTTCAAAGCAAGTGCCACTCCAAATCCTAAAGCACAAGCTCCCATAATGGCTTCCATTGCTCTAGCTGGTCCACTAACAAGGTTGCCAGACATTAAATCTCGGACCGCATTAGTAATTTGGACGCCAGGAACAAGCGGCATCACACTCCCAATAATCATATTATCCACACCACTTCCAAGTCCCAACTTTCGGGCTAGCATGGCTAACATGCCAATTGAAATGGCCGCAGTAAATTCGTTTATAAACTCAACTTTCACGATACGATTCAAATAGTCAAAAATAATCCAACCTAACATCCCAATCAGACAGGTAATAAAGAATACCGAATAATCACCACGAAAAACCACTTCAATGGATCCTGAAAGGACCGCAGCCGCTAACATTTTCATCCAATACGGAAAATAAGTATCCAGATCACTAACGTGTTGCAATTCTTGATAGAACTGCTCTAACGTTGTCTTGTGTTCCGCAAAGCGTCGCGATAAATCGTTCACAGCCGTGATTTTTCTTAAGTCAAAAGCCCGCTTATCAATCTCAGTAATCTGAGTTTCTGAATTATCATTAACGGAAATCATAATTCCAGTAATCGTAATGTAAGTCTTCAAGTTTGGCATCCCAGCATTTCGTGCGATTCGCTTAATGGTGTCATTAACTCGTGTCATTTCTGACCCATTTTCAATCATGATTTTACCCGCCAACATACAGGTCTTAATGACCAAGTCACTATAATTACGAAAACGCGAATCCGGATCCAGTTGATTCTTCCCAAACATGCGACTCACCCCTTTTCTTTAATATTTCTAGCATATCAAAATATAAGTAAAAAATCTCATTGAGTTTTCGTTACAAAAAACTATTTTACGAATGGTATCCAGACAGATATAATTAAATTAGATTTGTAACGGTATCATACAGGAGGAAAAATATGAGTGACAATGTAAAGTTTAGTGATTTAAGTGAGCAGGCTCAAAAAAAGGTTGTTAACGATTTTGTTCCTTTCTACATCAAACTATTTAGGAACAACAACCTGGAAGTTATGAGTACTTTTGACGGTGAATCTGGTGTAATTGCTGATTTAAACCGTGAAATCGTCACTCTGAGTAATAATAGTCCACGAGATGTTGTCGCTGACATCATTGAACTTGACTATGGTGACTTCGCAATCCTTTTAAGTAAATTAAGTCAGACTTACTTTGAAAACGGTAACCCCACCACGGATTGGTCAGAATGGTATGTTAACGAAACCAATAAATTAGATCCAGACAGCACTTTATAAATCACTTTAAAATCACAAAAAAACAGTTTCTTTCTTTAGTAGAAAGAAACTGTTTTTTATATGTCTTTGCCATTATCATAAAATAAATCATCATGTCTTCCCCGGTCAACTTCTGGTTGAATCGTGACATGGTCAATGTGATACTTGCTCTTTAATAATTTATTAATCTTATCGTAAATTAATTGGACCTGATCTAAGGGCATATTTTTCATATTAACGTGAGCCGAAAAAACGATGCTGTTTTCATCCACCATCATCGCGTGCACGTGGTGAACACCGGTTACTCCATCAATTTTTAATAGATCTTTTTTAATGGCAGCGTAATTCAGTTTGGGTGCACTTTCCATCAAAATCCCCACCGTTTTCCTAATGATGGGCCAACTCTCCCACATAATGTAAAGTGCCACTAAGATGGTCACAATTGGATCCACAATTGTCCAATTCAAGAAAGCAATTAAGATTCCACCAATGATAATTCCAAGCGATGACAACGAATCACTCAACAAGTGGAGGTAGGTAGCTCTCATGTTCAAGTTGTGCTTAGCGCCTTTATTTAACAAAAAAGCAGAAAAGAAGTTGGCCACAGTTCCGACAACTGCAACCACCAGCATTACTGGCCCATTAATTGTTTCTGGATGTGAAATTCGCTTAACAGCTTCAATAATCAAAAAAAGCGAAATTAAAATCAAAAACAATGAATTCAAGAACGCCGAAATAATTTCAGCTCGTTTAAAGCCATAAGTGTTCTGTTTGGTTTGTTGTTTTTTACTTATTCGATGAGCAATATAGCTCAATACAATTGAAATGGAATCCCCCAAATTATGGAAGGCGTCCGAAAGAAGTGACAAACTTCCCGAGAAGATCCCACCCAAAAATTCAAGAATCGTAATGACTGCATTTAACACCGTTACTTCGAAAAATCTCATTCCAGATAATTGATCATTATTCATAATCTTTCTCCTTTAATTCGACTTAAAAAATGTTCCCTGTATAGTGACTCTCTGGCATCTTAGTAAAATCATAAGCCTGGAGTTGCTCGCCGTTTTTCAGGTAAGCATGCAAACTTTCTGAGATCATTAGGTTAAGTGGTTCATCCTTTTGCTGAAAAACCACAACGGGCTTTCCCATTTGAACCCCCGCACCAATCTCATACGCAGTACCACTATCAACATTACTACCACCAAAATCAACCACAGCCACCACTGCTTTAGCTGCTTCTAGATTTTCCATGTCACGATGATAGATCTCGTTCGCCCATGGAAGGGTAAACTGCTCATTTTCAGCGTCCTGATGTTTACGTGGCGAATAAAAATCAGTCACCGTTGGATTTGCCTCTAATGCGTGTTCAACAACTTCAATTCTTTGAATTTGTTCGTTACTAAAAAATGGACTTGCTAAATAAATTTGAGCCATGTTAACTCTCCTATTTTCTGTTTAGTCTTCTACCATTCGCCATTCACCCTCGCCAGCTTTTGAAATTAAATTCAAAAAGTGAAGAGCTTCTTTCGCTTGGTCCTGATCGTGTTTATATAATTCGTTTAATCCGGCACCCGTATTAACTGGTCGTGACAGATTAAACTGACCTTTTTTACCAGACTGACCAGTTGCCATTGCTACCACAATCTCGCCACTATTAACCCTGGTGATAATGAAGAAAATGGTAAAATCATCGTCTTTTTTCATGTAAGCAGGCATTGCCCAAATGTCGTCAGCAATTTGCTGCATCTCATAGTCTTTGAACTTATAGTCAAGGTGATTCTTCTCATTCACCGGCTTATTAAGTACAAACATCATTTTATCAAAGGATTTTTCACCTAACTGGATGTTATCTTCCACGTAACATTCTCCTTACTTTACTAACTTTATTGTAGCAAATTTTAAAAAATTTACATACTAATTTTTGGAAATTATCTTTTCCATATCATCAGGCAACTTGGCTTCAAAATTTAACTGCCGTCCTTGAAACGGATCAAAGAAAGAAAGCGTAAAAGCATGTAACGCCTGGCGTTTAATTCCCCGATCAAGTGGACCATGATAAAGTTCATCACCAAGCAGCTGGTGACCAATCGATGTCATGTGAACCCGAATCTGATGGGTACGCCCAGTATGAAGTTTAATTTCTAATAGTGATGCATCACTTAAGTCTTTTTTAACCCAGTATTCCGTCTGTGCGGCCTTTCCCGACGTAGTCACTTGTCTCGCAAAGTTATCACCAATTCGCCCAATTGGCTGGTCAATGAGCCCGTGCTTTTGTGTCATTTTGCCAGAAACGATTGCTAGGTATCGCTTATCAATTTCATGACGATTCAGCTCTTCATTGGCATAACTATTTGCCAAACGATTTTTAGCAACTAAGACCACTCCACTAGTAAACCGATCCAAACGTGTAATAATGTGCGGTCGTAAATTTGCGGCCTCTTCGTTTATTAAATAGCCCTTAATCCGATTCACCAGTGTATCGGATTGGTTGCTTGGACCTGGAACCGACGTTAACCCAGCTTCTTTATTAACCACTAGCCAATTCTCATCTTCGTAAATTACATTAATTGGTTCAAAACTAACCGCAATTCGTGGATCAGATAATTCATTTGGGAGAAAAACAGAGACGACATCATCAAAGGAAACGTTAACCGACGGCTTGACGGTCTTAGCATTAATCTTAAAAGCATTTTTCGCTCGCTTTAAGTCTGCATACATCCGATGACTAATCCCATGTTGACTCAAAAAGGCCTTGAGCGATATGGGACTAGTATGAGAACTTTTAAAATTAACTTTCATGGTTTTTTGCTCCTTTGACCAAAATAAATAAGGCGATGCATCAAATGCACTGCCCTAATTAAATATTTTTCTGCGTAAAAATTTAATATCCCATACACCAACGGCTCCCATAGCTAGTAGAATAATTCCACAAACTACAAAGGTTAATGCGGGCTTATTGGAACTAAATACCGAATCAATCCCACCTAAAGCAATCGGCGCTAAAAAGATTCCACAATTACTACCAATCAACAAGATTGAAGTGGTTAAGTTCAAAGTTCCTTTGGATGAAATTTCAGTTGCAATGTTTAAAATGTAGGAAACCACAATCGCATCAAGAAAAGTTACTAGGAAAAAGCCAAGCGCCGCACTAAAGAACGAGTGTGATAACCCAATCCATAGCTGACAAAATCCACTAGCAATAATTCCGACAGGCAATAAATATTTCTTCAACTTCATCAGTGCCATACTGAAGACTATACCACCAACTAAACCAAAGATTGGGGCAATACTGATAACAACCGCTGACTGTTGCGTGGAACCAATCCCGGTTCCTTCAATAAATTCAGCAATTCGAACGGTGGCACCCACATACGTAATTTGATATCCAGCAAGTAGCATGGTCCAGAAAAGAACATCAGTATTAATCTTTGGAAAGTATTTGTTTTTTCGTTCCGCTTGATAATGTTCCACTTTTGGTGGTGACGGAACAAAGAAGAAAAACAAGATGGCAACCGGAAATGCCAAGGTATAAATTAGAAAAGCACTATGCCAACCAAAATCAACTAGTAATGCACCAGCAACGTACGCTGAAATGGCATTACCCAACATCTCAAATCCACTTCTAACTCCCATCAGTTGATTCTTTTCTTTTCCCTTAAAGAAGGTTCCAATCAGACTAACGGCCAGTCCATTCAACAAACCAAGTCCAATTCCAAAAGCAAATCGTGAAATAAGCATTACATAATAATTAGTAACAAAAATGGGAATCACTCCAGCGATTCCGCTGACCAGCAACCCGAGTATAACGGTTCTTTTGGCACCAATCTTTTTAGCAATCCAACTACTTCCAAGCAGGAAGATGATCACTGCTAAAGCTGGCATGGTGGCAATTAACTCAATACTTGAATATGAATGCCCTGGAAATGCACGCTGCCATTGTGGTACTTCCGCTGAAACTGACAGTGATGACGCTAAAACTAACGAAACCGCCAACAACGAAAACTTCATCATTGGGGAATACTTTTTCTTTTGTTGATCCATGAACACCCACCATCCCTTGTTACTTAATTTATTACTTAATGGATCGATTATACAAAAAAAGAGTGGCAAATGAAAGCCACTCTTGCTTAATCGACTAATTAATTGTTTATTCTTTAATCTTTCCCATATGAAGGGTGAAAGCATTCACAGCCACAATGATGGTTGAAGCTGACATAATCAAGGCCCCAACGGCTGGCGAAAGGATAATTCCAATTGGAGCTAAGATCCCAGCAGCAAGTGGCATTGCAATGATATTGTAGCCAGCTCCCCACCAGAGGTTCTCAACCATTTTCCGGTTAGTTGCTCTGGCAAGGTCTAAGAAGTCAATGATATCTTCTGGATCACTTCTAACCAGTACAACGTCAGCCGATTCGATGGCAATGTCGGTTCCAGCACCGATGGCCACTCCAATGTTAGCACGTGATAAACTCGGAGCATCGTTGATACCGTCACCAACCATCATGACATCATTACCCTTATTCTGATACTCTTTGATGATTTCTTCCTTATTTTGTGGAAGTAGTTCGGACCGATAATCAATATCACCCAATTGATGAGCAACTCGCTTAGCAGCCAAGTCATTATCACCAGTGAGCATTACGGGGGTAATGTTCATTCTTCTAAGTGCCTTAATTAAGTCAATTGACTTAGGACGAAGAACATCTCCTTGGGCAATCACCCCAAGCACCTTATCATCACTTACCAAGTAACTAATCGAATTACCTTGACTAGCAAGATTATCAAATTGTTTATGATCGTAGTCCATGTGATTATCAGTCAGATACTTAGCTGTCACAATCTTATACTCTTTTCCGTCAATTTGTCCCGTTAGTCCAACTCCCTGAATGGCTTGGACGTTCTTGGCTGGGACGACGGAAACTTGCTCCTTTTTAGCCTTGGCTAGGATTCCAGCTGCTAGAGGATGACTAGAATTAGCTTCAAGATCAGCAAATTTAGTCAGAAGTTCTTCGTTACTCATATCGGAATCAGAGATTACATCATTGACTTGAAAGACTCCTTCAGTCAGAGTCCCAGTCTTATCCATAAAGACGTAATCCAAACGTTTAACCTCTTCAATTGACTGACGATTTCTGATTAACAGTCCATTCTGAGCGGCAATTGAGGTACTTCTAGCTACGACTAGTGGGATGGCTAAACCTAAAGCGTGGGGACATGCGATAACCAGGACCGTAATCATTCGTTGCAGTCCATAACTTAATCCGCTTAAAATCGTCCAAACGACCAATGCTAAAATTCCAATGATCAGGGCGCCATAGAACAACCAGCGCGAAACCTTGTCAGCTAACGTCTCCGCTTTTGATTTTTCCTTTTGAGCGGCTTGCACCATTTTAATAACTTGAGCTAGGTATCCATCTTTAGCAGTGGCGGTAACTTTGACTTGCATACTACCATCACCGTTGACGGATCCACCAATTACTTTACTTCCCTTTTTCTTAGTCACTGCCTTCGACTCACCAGTTACTAAGGCTTCGTTTACAGCACTAGTTCCAGAATCAACCACGCCGTCAGCTGGAACTTTTTCACCCGGTTGAACCAAAACAATGTCGCCGGCTTTTAACTGGTCTAGTTGAATATCCTTAGTTTCTCCGTTAGATTCAACCAAATGGGCTGTGCTTGGAAGTAGTGCAGCCATCTTTTTAAGCGCATCGCCAGCATTCATGACCGCATCCATTTCAATCCAGTGACCTAGTAGCATAATGACAATCAAGCTTGCTAGTTCCCAGAAGAAATTCATCACATGACCGTTTGGATTAATGAAGGTATTCATAATAAAAGCATACAAACTATAAAAGTACGAAGCTGAAATACCTAGTGTAATCAACGTCATCATTGCTGGAGCATGACTTTTCAACTCATTTTTGGCTCCACTAAAGAATGGTTGACCACCATAAAAGAACAGAATGGTTGAAAGAATCATTACAATCCAATCAGACCCCGGAAAAGTAATCTGAAACGGCAACTTCATCCCCATAAACGGAGAAAGTAATAAGATGGGAATCGTAATAATCAATGAAATCCAAAAGCGCCGTTTGAAGTTTCCCATGTTCATCATGTGGCCGCCACCCATATCCATTGAACCGTT
Source organism: Fructilactobacillus sp. X8R1C1 (assembly GCF_059900945.1). Classification (NCBI taxonomy): domain Bacteria; kingdom Bacillati; phylum Bacillota; class Bacilli; order Lactobacillales; family Lactobacillaceae; genus Fructilactobacillus; species Fructilactobacillus sp. X8R1C1. The sequence goes on from NZ_JBWXVH010000002.1 coordinate 110,563, forward strand.
TCCCATGTTCATAGATCCATGATCCATTTTCATCGAACCATGGTCCATTTTCATTTTAGAATTACCCTTCATGTTCATTTGACTATTATCACTGTCTTTGGGGTTCATATTTTTCATATTATGGTTATCATGATTCATATTCATTTTCCCCATTGAATCATGTTTTCCATTGTCCATATCCTTCATTAAAAAGCTCCTTTCTATTGACAATCCATGCCCATATCGCCTGGTAAACAGTTACAATCCACTTTATCGGGGGCGGTTTTTAGCTTTTGGCTCAAAACTTCACCCAACTTGTGAATATCACTCTTACTAATCTTACTTTGGTTAATCAAATCCATAATGGTCTGGCCCTTACGCATGTCGCACATTTGTTCAAAAAGTTCTTCAGCACTTAGATTCATCGCATTCTGTTCGTTAACAGTGGGCGAATAAACGAAATAGCCTCCCTTTTTAGAACGAGTTAACAAACCTTTCTTAACCAATCGACTAAGTAACGTTTTAATCGTTGACTCTTTCCAATCACGTTTTTTCGTAATCGTGTCAATGATTTTTCGTGATGAGCTATCTCCCATCGTCCAAATCAACCGCATAATTTGCCATTCAGCGGGCGTAATTTCTTCAATTTTTTTGGTTTGATCCAAATAATTCACCTCCAATTCATGGTTTACATCTGTAAATTCAATGTTAATCATAATCTACATCTGTAAACTTTGCAACCATTTAATCTATTTCTCAATAAAAAATCGCTCAATCATTGAATTATAACGATCGAGCGATTTTTATTTTAATATTTCCTAAGATAAACTTTATCAACGATGTGCCCCACACCTTTATGAATAATAAGGTTGGCTCTTTCACGTGTTGGTAAAATGTACTCCTTTAAGTTCGGTAAATTGACGGTTTTCCAAACGTTTCCCGCCATTTTAACCGCCTGTTTTGGCTCCTCTTTTGCGTACTTATAGTAATAATTAGTTGGATCCTGAAAAGCCGTTTTCATTAACTTCTTAAAACGATTAAGGTACCAAGTCTCAATCAGATCTGGATTAGCATCGATATAGATCGAAAAATCAGTAAAATCACCAATATAGAGTTTCTGATGATCAGGAATTTGAAGCGTGTTAATTCCTTCAATGATTAAAATGTCGGGATTAGTGATGACATCATAACGATGAGGAATAATGTCATACGTTTGATGAGAGTAGACTGGTGCTTTTACTTCTTTCACACCAGCCTTAATCTTAACCAAAAATTGAATCAATGATTCCATGTCATAGCTTTCAGGAAACCCTTTACGATCAAGAATGCCCTTTTCTTTTAAGACTTTCGTTGGATACAAAAAACCATCAGTCGTGATTAGTTGCGTCTTCATATCTGGTAATAAATCGGTAAAAAGGTATTGAAGCAGACGCGCTGCGGTTGATTTCCCCACAGCTACACTTCCCGAAATTCCGATGATAAATGGAATTTTAGGCGTTTTACGTTTTAGAAAATCACTTTCAGTAAGCTCCCAATCTTGGTAATGCTTAGAAGCCAGTTCTAATAAGCGTACCAATGGCATGTAAATATCAGAAACATCGTCAAGTGAGATCTGATCATTAAAGGCCTTTAATCTTTCCAAATTAGCCTGTGTAATTGGAGCAGATTCATTTGGATAAAACTGTTTCCATTCATTTTTACTAAATTCATAGAAATCCTTCAACAAAACTCACCTACTTGGTTACTAAATCATACTCATCCTTTGGAACGTCCTTAAACGTTGGTGATAACTCCCCAACTGAAATCACGTCCAGGCGGTGCATAGCACGACTACAAATTGTGTACACTAACTGGTCATCACGCTCCGTTGGATATTCTTCTTTAGAACCATTCCACATTACAACGGCGTCAAACTCAAGTCCCTTAGCTAGATAGGCCGGAACAACAATAACACCCTTGACCAACCGCTGATTTTCGGTTTGAATCAACGTGGATTTAATCCCATCTTTTTTTAGCTCATCATGAACTCGTCGACACTCATCTAACGATTTAGCAATGACGGCCGTGGTATCACTCGCCTGATCATTTACCTGAATCGTATTCTTTAAAACGTTTATTCCATTATTAAAATCTTTGACAACGTTAATTTTAGGAAGTTCGCCACTTCTAGCAAACGACTGGATCGTACTGCCATCTGGGATCAAATGCTTGGTAAAATCAGTGATTTGTTCAGTTGAACGATAAGACTTATTAAGTTCGATTACCTTGGTCTTCTCAGGATCAAACATCGTCTTCATTTCCCGCAAAAGGCTGTTACTACTCTCATGCGTGAAGATCGCTTGGTTGAGGTCTCCCAGTAAAGTAAACTTAGCCCTTGGAAAATTAAACTTGAGGTAAGCCAACTGAAATGGGGTATAGTCTTGAACTTCATCGACAAATAAATAACGCATGTGAATATCAGGACGTTTCCCAGATATTAAATCATACAAATAAAGATAAATTGAAATATCAGCATCACTAATTTTGCCATTCTTTAATCGCTCAATTGATTTTTCAACCCCGTCATTCCATTCCTGTTCATCAATTCCATACTTGCTCAAGTCGGTAATTCTAGGAACGTTTCTGATTAGATTAACGAACTGAAGATTGATACTAACAAATCGACCGCGAGTAATGGCCTTTCTAACGTTTCTAAAAGCGTTTTGGACAATCTTTTTAGCCAAAAAGTTATATTCCTTATCGGGATTATCCATACTTTCGCCATATTTAGCGTAAATGGCCTGAAGTTGTTGCTGGTCAAGTCCTTCAATGGTTTCTTCGACCCACTTCTTTTTCATCTCACTCCCAATGTGACGATTTAAAATCTTATTCAGTTCTTCCTTGGTAGCTTCCAAACGATTCCGTAAGTTATAGTTCTCGTTAAAACTGTAGTAAATTTCGCTAATATCTTCCTTAGAAATAAAGACATTATCTTCAAATTTAATGTCTTTAAACTGAAAGTTTTCCTTATTTAAATGGTGGGCGTACTTTCCAACTAGATCAAAGAAATCCAAGCTGTTTTTGAAGTCAACCACCTTTTGTTGGTGTTTTTCATGAGTTTCGACAAAACGTTCACCAATGGTTTCAACCTCCAAGTGGGGAACTCGTCGGTTGGTGTACTGGTAATACGTCATCTGAACCATATTTTGTTCCCCTAACTCGGGTAGGACTTCATTGATGTAGTCATTAAAAAGTTGGTTGGGGGAAAATAAAATTACCTGTCCAGAATTCAAATTACCACGATAACGATAAAGTAAGTATGCAATTCGTTGCAAAACAGCAGCCGTTTTTCCTGACCCGGCCGCTCCTTGAACAAAAAGCAAATCAGAATCAGTATCACGAATGATCTGGTTCTGCTCTTTTTGAATCGTGGTAACGATGCTCTTCATTTTGGTATCAGACTGATGACTGAGATTTTCCAGAAGTAAGTTGTCTCCAAGGGCTTCGTCTGTATCAAAGATGGTTTCAATCTTACCGTTCTTAATTTCAATCTGTCGCTTTAACTTGACGTCAACCTTTTGGGGACCAGCCGGTGAATCATACGTCATTTCACCAATTCCACTATCATAGTAAATACTAGAAATAGGTGCCCGCCAGTCGTACACCAGATAATCGTCAGGATTATCGGTAAATGACGCTAGGCCAATGTAAATGGTTTCAGTGTGTTTCTCGCCTTCTTCGTGAAAATCAATTCGAGCAAAGTAGGGATTTTGATCCAGCCGTTTTAGCGTATCGAGATCCCTTGCGGCGTTCTTCCAGCGGTTCTCACGTTCCGAAAGTAATTGCTGTTGCTGTCTAACCGAGACACCCGTCTCCATCTGTCCACTATATGTACTTGTCTTTAAACGAACATCGTTAAAAAAGTTCTTTTGGATTTCCGATTGGTCACCCTTCGCTTTTTTAATTTTTTTAGCAGCATCGACCTCTGCCATTTCAATTTTGCTTTCAACAAAATCAAGGTGTTTCTGTTCTTCATCTTTAATTGAATTTTCCAACGGATAATCCCTCCTGCTTGCTAAACTTGATTAAATATTCTAACATATTAACTCAACTGAACAAAATATATAAACCAAGGTGATCGTAATATGGACTCAATCTCATTAGTAATTGTTCTACTTGCGGCCCTAATAACTCCATTAGTTATGGCACGATTCCACATTTCAATGCTGCCAACCGCAGTCGTTGAAATTTTAGTTGGAATCATATTAGGACCCAGTTTATTCAACATCGTTTCCGACTCAAACATTTTATCCATTCTTTCCAAGATTGGTGTGATCGTTCTGCTGTTTTTGAGTGGAATGGAAATCGATTTTTCCTTATTTAAACCCAAAAACAAAAATCCCAGTGAACTAGAAAAAAAATCAAGCAAAACTGCTCCACGATTTTCATCCGTTCAACTAGCCTTTATGGGGTATGCAACGGTTATCATTCTAGCATTAATCCTAGGATACTTCTGTAAACTAACTGGACTATTTAGTGACTTCTGGTTAGCTTCAATCTTGTTTGCTACCATTTCACTTGGTGTTGTCATCGCAGCCTTAAAGGAAAAAGACGTCACTGGAAGCGCCTTTGGCCAAACCATCCTGTTAATTGCTGCCCTTGGTGAAGTTTTACCGATCTTTGCCCTGACGATCTACGCATCGGTATTTGGTTCCGACAGTAAGTCACTATGGCTCATCCTGATTCTATTTGTGGTAGCAGGTTTTTTATTGTGGTGGTTTAAACGTTTCTTCAAGGTTTCAGACCAAATCAATAAATCAACCACTCAGATTGACATTCGGCTAGCCTTCTTCATCATCGTTTTACTATCAACGATTGCCGTCTTTGTTGGATCAGAGGACATCTTAGGAGCATTCATCGGTGGAATGGTCTATAAATTACTACAACCATCCGAAACCACGAAAGATCGATTGGATTCAATCGGATATGGGCTCTTTATCCCGGTCTTCTTTATCATGAGTGGTGTTGGTTTGAATGTCAAAGAGTTGCTGTCAAACCCAGCGACTTTGGTTCTAATCCCTGTTTTCTTTGCTAGTTACATCATCGCGAAGTTGGGACTTTATCCCATCTTTAGGTTACGTTTCAATAAGCAAAACTCACTGGCTGGAATGGCCCTTCCGAGTGCAACCATCACCATGGTTCTGGCAATCCTCCAAGTTGCTAAGGGGATGAAAGTGATCACATCTCAACAATCGGGGGCATTTTTGCTTGCAGCGATTATCACCTGTATCATTGGCCCACTGGTCTTTAACAAGGCCTTTAAAGTCGAACCAGAAACCTATCCTAAGATTAAGGTTAATTTCTTTGGGGTTAACTTAACTACCATCCCAGTCGCTCAACAACTTTCAACTGGGTGGTACGACGTTAACGTATACACTGATAATCAGGAGCACTACCGCTCCTATAACAGTCAGGCTAACGTTCATCTTGTTTCTAAGCTTGACCCAAGATTTCTAATTGACAACGGCTATTTTGACTGCGATATCGTCGTCATGGCATACTTTGATTCCGAGAAAAGTTACGAGTTGGCCAAGTCGGCTAAAAAGTACGGTGTCAAACGGGTTATCGCTCGTTTTGAAAATCGCGATGTCCTTGATAAGCATCAAGATGAACTCCTTTCTCTAGGAGTCGAGATATATAACAACCTTGCCGTTAATATTGCCATGCTAAGAGAGTTGATTGAGGTCCCGTCAACATTTAAGATGATTGAATCTAACGAATCAGTTCTCCATGAAGTTAAACTAACTAATCCGAGTTTGGCTAACATAGCAGTCAAAGACCTTCCCTTTAGTAGTGACATTACCATTAACGAAATCTTTCGCGACCATAAACTACTTCATCCGACCGGTGAGACGATCCTAAGATTAGGTGATCAAATTATTTTCTCAGCCCAAAAGGGAACTGGAATTCAAATCAGAAGTGATTTTAACCCGGAAGCATCACAAAATTAGATTAATTAATCCACTGACTAAGATGATGTCAGTGGATTTTTTATCGCGTTCATGATGATTTACGCAAAACAATATAATGATTATTTCAAATGATTACTAAATTATACCAATTCCATCCGTCCCGTTTATCTTGGACGTTAAAATATGCTAGAATTAAGCAACTAGTGAATCAGGGGGAAATAAAAATGACTTCAATCAATTTATATTTTGTCAGACACGGCCAAACATATTTGAATCGTTACCATCGTTTACAGGGATGGGCAGACTCAGCTTTAACCGATAAGGGAATCACCGATGCAATCGATGCTGGAAAACACCTTAATAAGGTTGATTTCAACAAGGCATATAGTAGTGATACCAAAAGGGCCCGTGACACCGCGGAACTAATCCTAAAAGAAAATCCATCAGGACTAGTTGAACCGATCGAAATGGAAAACCTCAGAGAAGAGAATTTTGGATATTTTGAGGGAAATGACATGGGACAAGTTTGGCACATCATTGGGGGGCCATCTGGCGCTGATTCATACAGTCAAATGATCGCCACTTATACGATGGAAAAGACCCGCGACATGATTGCTGACGCCGATCCATACGGGGATGCCGAAAATGATTCACAGTTTTGGAAACGAGTTCAAACTGGGCTGGACGAAATCGTTAACAACGCTGAAGATGGTGATGATATTCTCATTACCGCTCATGGAACTCTCATTCGAAGTATCGTTAGTCGTTTTAGTGACATCGATATTAGTGAACCCATTCAGAATGGCAGCGTCACTAAAGTTGATTATAAAGATGGCGATTATATTATCAAATACTATAACAACATTTCAGATCCAGTCTAAAGGAGTATAAATGATCGACAACTTTACTGATGTAATTACAATTGGTTTAGATTTAAATGATGCTAATTTTCAGTACTCAATGGAGGAACTTAACAACTTAGTCACCGCGAACAACATGCATAGCGTTGAAACCGTGACCCAAAAATTGGATCACCCTGATCCAGCAACCTACTTCGGCAAAGGTAAGGTTGAATTTCTAGAACAACTCGTCAAAACGTCTGGGACAGATATCATTGTGGCAAACGATGAACTCAGTCCTAGTCAAATTCGAAACCTTGAAAAATTAACCAACGCTAAAATCATTGACCGAACTGGGCTAATTTTGGAGATCTTCGCCAATCGAGCTCGTTCTCGTGAAGCCAAGTTACAGGTCCAGCTTGCCAAACTAAACTATCAACTCCCAAGGCTCCGTACTAGTGCTAGTCAACGATTAGACCAACAGTCTGCTGGTGGCGGACTAGCTAACCGTGGTGCGGGTGAAACCCAAATTGAATTGAATCGTCGAACCATTCAACATCAAATCACGCACGTTCGTCACGAATTAAAGGAAATTGACAAATCATACGACACTCAAAGTAAAAAGCGCAAACAAAACGATTTGAAAACCATTGCTCTTGTTGGTTACACCAACGCGGGCAAATCCACGATTATGAATCAACTGGTAAAACGATTTGGTGAAAACGAGGAGAAAGAAGTTACCGTTAAAAACATGCTATTTGCCACCTTAGACACCAGCGTGCGAAAGATTGAGCTACCAAACCATAAACGTTTCCTTGCAACCGACACGGTTGGTTTTGTCAGTCAACTTCCGCATCAACTAATTCAAGCCTTTAAATCAACTTTAAAAGAGGCAAGCAACGCTGATATCTTGGTACAGGTAGTTGACTACTCTGACCCAAATCAAGAACTAATGATGCAAACTACTGAAAAAACTCTAAGAGAAATCGGGGTCCCCGACATTAACATGATTAAGGTCTTTAATAAGGCTGATAAGAGTGGAGAAAATTATCCCGTTCGTGAAGGCAATAACATCATCATGTCAGCTCTTGACCCTGATTCAATTAATTTATTAATCGACATAATTTCTCAAAACTTGTTTAAAGATTACGTCAAAAAGACGTACCTCATCCCTTTCAGTAGTGGCCAAGTAGTTTCGGACCTAAATGAAAACGAAACGGTCTATCAGACTGACTACACCGATCAGGGAACGAGGTTGAAAGTTGAACTTCCCGAAACATCGGCCAAAAAATACCAAAAATACGAAGTTAATTAATAAAATTACATTGACATTTAATATGGATCGCGGTTAAATGGTCCTATACTAATTTAAGAGAACAATATTTAAAGAAACCGCCCAAGAGAAGCCGACGTTATTCTGGAAGTTGGCTGACTAATCTTTATTTAACCACCTCTTAAAACACATTAATACGCAACAAAAAGCGCTCTGAAAATTTCAGAGAATTTTGGGTGGAACCGCGCAAATTTGCGTCCCTGACATTTAGTTGTCAGGGACTTTTTTTTATTCTCAAAGGGAGGAATTTTATATGAAGAAACCAAAAGAAGAGTCCAATGTAAAGTTAAACCGTTCTTTAGGAATTTGGTCCGCACTCTCACTTGTAGTTGGAACCATCATCGGAGTTGGAATCTTTGTTAGACAAGCTGCCGTTCTAAACGATGCAGGATCAGCAAATGGTGCCATGCTGGCTTGGCTAGCCGGGGGACTTCTGACTTTAGCCGCGGGACTTTCAATTGCCGAGATTGCCTCGCAAATTCCAGAAACCGGTGGACTATATGCATACATGGAAGTCATTTATAACAAGTTTTGGGGCTTTTTATCTGGATGGATGCAGATTATTGTTTATGGTCCCGCAATGATCGCTTCACTTGGAGCTTATCTTGCCATCCTATTAGGTGACTTTTTCCATATTTCACCAGAATGGAACATTCCGATAGCTATCATTGCAGTTGTTGCGGTTGGTCTATTAAATACCTTTCCCAATCGATTTGGGGCTGCTTTTTCAATTATTACCACAATTTGTAAGCTCGTCCCAGTCGCAGCGCTTATTATCTTCGGACTTTTCTTTGGTCACGCCGATGCTTTTACTCAAAGTATTAGTGACGTCCACTCCTCAGTTGGTGGTTTTGGAGTTGCCATGTTAGCCACTCTATTTGCCTTTGACGGGTGGATCCTAGTTGCTAACCTTGGTGGAGAAATCAAAAATCCTAAAAAGATGCTACCACGCGCTATTACCTTCGGAATTTTAATTGTCATTGCCATTTATATGCTAGTTTCATACGGTGTTTTAAAAAGCATTGGTCCCGAGAAAATTCATGATCTTGGAACAAATGCCATTCCATACATGGCTAACAAAGATTTTGGAATGATTGGTGGGAAGATTTTAAGTATCGGTATCATCATCTCAATCATCGGTTGCATGAACGGAAAAATCATGACCTTTCCCCGTATCATGTATGCCATGGCGAAAGAAAATCAACTTCCGTTCTCTAAGCAGTTAGCTTACCTCAATCCAAAGACCAGAACGCCAGTGGTATCAATTGCTGCTGTTCTAGTAATCGTAATCATCATGATCTGTTTCTTTGATGCCGACCGACTCTCAGAACTATGTATCTTTACCGTCTATTGTTTTTACGTGATGGCGTTCTTCGGCGTTTTCATCCTTAGAAAACGTTACCCCGACCGAAAGCGAGTTTTCTCAGTTCCACTATATCCATTCACACCAATCGTAGCTATTTTGGCATCCCTTTTCGTAATCTGTTCAGAAATTGGATCAGACTTCTATGGAGTCGTTTGCTCACTGGGAATCGTTGCACTCGGGATTCCAATCTATTACTTTGAAGTTACTCTCAAAAGAAATAAGGCTAAAAAATAAGAGATCTCAGACGAGATCTCTTATTTTTTCTGATATGCAATTTTAATCTGAACCGCATAGTCGTCAGCTCCATCAATTAAGCCTGCTCGACCAGAAGTCTTATATTTTCCTCCAACCAAAAAGGCTTCAGCTAGATACAACTTGACTTTATTCTTATCGATTTTTTGAATATCTTCAAAACCAGCTTTAACAATGTGGCCAACGGGTTCACAATTAACCTGATTCATTCCGGCATAGACTTCATACTTTCCGTTTTCTTCTCTTAAATCGAAGTAAGGAATTAACACTCCATCACCCAAAGCGTAGACGCGATGCTTAGGATTAGCTTTAATTTCGGAAAGAAGCACCCGATCGCCTAATCCATTGTAGTCATCACTTGCAACTTTTTTGGTAATCATGGTATCGGCCAACTGATGAACGTTATGGCGCTCACTAATTGTCGATTCCAATTTAGCTGGCATCGTTTTTCTTTCATCAAATAAACCGTTGGCCGGAATATTACGATAACGACGACTTCCACTACGAGCCTCGGTTTGCTGATCAGTTTCCTTGGGCTGAATGTGCAAGACCTTATTAATGACCGGGGTAACATCAAACTTCGCCCGTTTTTTAGTAAAGTAATACATGATGTTCAGGTACAAGAAGTACGCTAAAATCAAGACAACTAAGAAGACCAGAAACCCCCTAATCATAAAGCCATTTACAACAAAACGGTAGGCAACGTACAAAAGGTAAAAGTCGCCTAGAATTCCTAAAATTACGTAAATTCGGCTTTTAGTGTTTGTTTCAATCGTTATATATCCAAGATAATGATTAATAATATCTAGAAAACTAAACATTAATGTTCACCCCCAGGATTAGTCGTATTGGCTTGGGTATTATTCTGAGTATTGTTAGAAGTAGTCCCCGTACCGTTATTAGCATTGCCGTTATTTCCGGTATTCTGACTTGATTTTTCGGCATTTCCACCGTTATTATCAGTTGTCTTTTGATTGTTATTACCAGTCTCCGAATTATTTCCATTCGTGCTGGTCGAATTATTTTGCTCCTGTCCACCAAAATTTGTTTTACCTTGTTCATTATTTGGTGACTTACTATTGCCATCGTTATTGTTATTATTCATATTATCTTGTTTAGCACCAGAACTATTGGATTCATTTTTACTATTATCGTCATTAGAATTCGAGTTCTGGTTCTTAGTACCCTTATTATTATCATCATTCTTCTTAAAGTCAAAAATAGAACGTTTCTGGCTTTGATGGGTAGTGACTTTAGCACCCTCGTGGGTATTGGTTGCTTTATTGACAACAATATTAGTGGCTCCTAACGCTAAACAAATTGAAATAATGGCAAATGGAGTAAGAAATGGTGGTACTCGATTTGGCATTTAATCATCCTCTCAACGTATATTCTCTTTTGTGAAACTTAATTATTGCACTTAAAAGTAAAGAATTTATTCCAGTCGATAAAAGATTTCTTTAAAGTTGTCTTTTTAAATTTAGTACAATTTGATCAATCTGATTCTTAGTTTGACTCCATTTCTCATTATCAATCACAATTGACCGATTTTTTAAAGCAGCTGGAAGCTTTAAATCACGCGCGTCTTCTTTACTTTCCATTCGAACTTGAATCTGAGCCAGAGTATCCCCGCGATCAATCATGCGCTTTTTAAGCTCAGCCGGATCTTTAACTTTCAAAAAAATGACAACCGCTTCTACTCCTAATCGATCCTTGTACGTAATGGCACCTTTCGTGTCTAACACAATTGAAACAATGGAAGACTTTAAAAAAGCACGGTCTAACCCTTCGTATGATGATCCATAACAGTGCCCCGAATATCTTACTGATTCTAAAAGATGAAGTTTTTTAAAACTTGTCGGTGATTCAAAATAATAATCCACTCCATCTTGCTCTTGATCCCGTGGTGCTCTGGTCGTATGGGTAATCACCTTAGGAATTCCATACTTTTTCATTAAATAATCCGAGATGGTGGTCTTACCAGTGCCAGCGGCTCCAGTAATCACAATTACAAATCGTTTATTTGACATAGTGGTCCTCAATGTATTCATTGGCCTTTTTAAGTGGTGGAAGTAAGTTATCGTATGTGACTAACTTCAAAGCTTCTTCGTAGGTGCACCAACGATCTTCACTAATCTCTTCCTTCTGTCTGGTAACCGAAGTGTCAACCGGAACCTCCGTCACAAAGAAAGTTACCACTTTGTGGTGGCCATTCTTCATGTCATACTCGACCTTTACATCAAAACCATCATCAATTTCAGCATGAATTCCCGTTTCTTCTCTTAATTCACGTTTAGCGGCCTGTTGTAATGTCTCGTTTCCCTCGACGTGCCCCTTGGGATATCCCCAAAAATCACTAGTTGCACTTTTTAAAAGTAAATATAGTGGTTGATTTTCCTTAAGTTGAAAAACAATCGTTCCACCGTCAATTTCATTAATCATAAAAATGCCCCATTTATTTGTTTCTTTCATTGTACCAAAAAATCAAAAACTACACTGATTTAATACTGAACTTAAGCATAATTGGTGAAAGAATCGTCGAAAGTACAATTACCATAATAATTTCGGAGTATAGTTCAGAAGCAAGCAGATGACTAGCTAGTCCAATCTGAGCGACAATGAGAGCCATTTCACCTCTTGATACCATTCCGGCACCCACTACGTTGGCATCTTTTAGGGTCAATCCAGTTAATTTCGCTCCAATTCCACACCCAATCCATTTGGTAAGAACCGCTAAGATCGTCATTACTACAACAATCAACCACGTGCTAGAGAGCCCCTTAAAACTCATCTCCATCCCAATTGCGGCAAAAAAGATTGGAATAAAGAAGGAATAACCAATTCGATTAGCACTTTGAATCACCTGATCATGAAGCGGCGTACGTCCAATTGCAATTCCAGCAAAGAAAGCCCCTAACACCGTGCTCAGATTGGCCGCTTCTGCCAGATATGCCATGATCAAACAAATGCTAATCCCCATAATCGACACGGCTGAATTGGCAGGAAGAAGGTCGGCTAACCGCATGAGCCAAGGTGCAATCCATTTAATGACAACAAAAATCAATCCAAAAAACAAGATTTGAAACGTAAACAGAACAAACAAATTTTTAGATCCTGATTCCGTCCCAAACACACTGGAAAAAACACTCAACAAAATAATTGAAATCACATCGTCAACTACCGCGGCCCCTAAAATGGTTGCTCCCGCGACCGATTTCAACTTGCCAAACTCCTGAAGCACTTCGACACTAATGGATACTGAAGTAGCCGAAAAGATCACTCCCCAAAAGAGCGCTCTTTCAATTCCTTGGCCTAGTAGTTGACCATAAAGGGTAAAAGCGACCACCGGTAAAATGACCCCACAGATAGCAACGCTAACGGCCGGCTTTAAGTACTTCTTGACCAATTCGAAGTCACATTCTAATCCCGCAATAAACATCAAAAAGATGACCCCAATTTCGGATCCAACCGAAACCAGGTGATTTAAACTGACTAGGTGCAAAACCGCGGGTCCAATTAATAAGCCGGCCATAATCTCTCCTACCACCGCTGGCATCCCAATCCTTTGACTTAAAACTCCTAAAATCAACGTTGAAAGTAAAATCAATCCAATTGTTGCTAAATATTCCATATAACCACCGTTATCCCTCAAAAAAAGCAGAGTTTGCCAATTTGACAAACTCCACTAATTTAATAAAACTTATGTTCTTTTATCATTTTCTTTGCATTGGGGTTAGGCTTGGACCTAGCTTCAAACAAGTAATAGGTAGCTCGTCTTTCCTCAAACATTTGGGCATGACTACTACGCAATTTATAATTCTTAATTAGCGCATCACGTCCACCCTTTCTAGAACCACTGCTCATGTACTTGTACAACTCAGCATTACTCTTGTTGCTTGTATTATCAACCCTAATTACCAACCATTGAACTTGTTTCTTTCGAACCACCTTGTTAGCTGATCTCATCATTTTAGGATAAGCTCGGCTAGGAATATTATTACGTTCGAAGAAGTAATGAGTTGGATATGCACCAGAACTGGTGTAAAAGCCATTTTCTAAACGACTGTAGGTTAAAAGGGTCGGCGTTCCCTTACTTTCGTCTCTAATAATCTTTCCAAACGAAACTTGAGCAGGCTGTTGGTACTCACCTTTCTTAGGATTAAGAGTAACGTATAAGTTTTGGGGATGCAACTTCGAGTAAATAAAGTTATTGTTTGATCCAAGGACAAAGGTTAAGGCCATACATAGCGTTACGAAAACAAACGTCCAAGGGAGAGCGAGCTTTCTGTTAGATTCAAAGTGTCTGATAAAAAATACCAGTACAAAGATAGTTGTCACCATGATAAATGGGAAATAAGCTAATTGATAGTACTGATAGATTTTACCAAAGGTGTGACCGTAAACGGCTACAATCGCATTTACAATCATCATGAACAAGAAAAGCGACTTTGAAATTCCATCTTTAAAGATTTCATGGTCAAATAAAACATAGATTAAGCCCAAGAGACCAAAGACCACCGTGATCGGATACTGCGTCAGAAACTTCATAAAGAATCCAGTTGCCATTAGAATCTTAGTTGGTACAATTCCCGATGAACCGTAAACAGTCATGTTAATGGTAAAGTAAACGTGGATAAAGGACTTAAAACTCCCTGTTACTAAGAAATAAATCAACCATGGAATAAGTGCGATTAAGAAGCTGAGTCCACTAAAGAAAATCAATCGCCACATTTCTTTAAAGCGACGATGGTAAACGTAGAAGATAAACATAAAGACATAAAATCCAATCCATGGACCAAGTAAAGTGTACTTCGAAAAGAAGACCACTCCGACCATGAATCCCTGAATCATCCATTCCCACCATTTGATATCAAAATCATTTTGACAAGCCTTTAAAGCAACATAAATCAAATATAAAACGGCCGGGAACACGAAGAATTCAACCGAACCACCATAGTCATAAAATGGCTGAAGCACGGAAAAAACTGGCATGAACAATGAAATTACAAATGACCAATTTTGTGACAAGTATAATCTAGCAATCTTGTAAGCCATGGTCATAATAATAATCATCGCAATAATCTCAAACGGTACCATCCCAACAAGCGATCGTTTTGTGATCAGTGAGGCTAGTCCGTAAAGCAAATAAACAAATGGCCCTTTTTGCTCAAAAACATCCTTATATGGAATGATTCCGTGAAACATTGCTTTACCGACAGTGAAAAAATTATTACTGTCGGGTGAGGTATCAAAATAATAGAACGGTGAAGCAAATGACAAAAGTAGAATTATGATAATACTCATTACTACAAACGTTAAACCAAATAAATAAGGTTTAGTTTTTAGTTTTTTTAACATACATTGTTCTTCCAATCATTAAGAATTTAAGCTCACACTCAATAATAAAAGCAATTATACCACATTCCTCCACTCAAACGCGGAGACGCCAGACTTCATAACCTTATTTTAAGATTATGCTTTTCTTTTTAGTAACCAATATACTGACTTCCGATTATTGGGAGCCTTTTGTTCATGAGTGGATACGACCCGATAATTCTCTAACAGGGTTTTGGATGCTGGTCTAGTAGAATCGTGTCTGCCAAAGTATGTTTTGATTGAATCAGCTTGATTGGTCTTTACGACAATCCATTCAACCGCCTTCTTTTTAACAACTTTATTTTGTGACTCGACCATTTTAGGGTTCTTATCATACGAGATATTGTTGATCTGGAAATAATACTGCGTGGGAAGTGCTCCTGAGACCGTGTACATGCCAAGATCAAGATATCCGTAGTTGAGAAGGGTTGGAGTTCCCTTACTCTCTTTTCTAATAATTTTGCCAAACTTCTTTTGCGCGGTCTGCGGATCACTAGGATCCAGCGTTTCCTGATTGTTATTCGGAAATAATTTTGATTTTTGAAAATTACCGTTAACCCCCATGGTAAAGAACAGGACTAAAAGCGTCATCAAAATAAACGTCGAAACAAGTCGCTTACTAGGCAATGTAATTTGCTTATAATTTAGTCCTTTAGCAATTAAAACGACCAACGTTACAAGAACGTACGGCATAAACGCTAATTGGTAATAGACGTATAGGGTATCTGGGGTATAGCTGTAAACAGCAAAAAAAGCACTCACAAACATCATACACAAAAAAATATTCTTTTCCGCCCCATGGTTAAAGACGACAAAAAGAATTAACGGAATTGCACCCAAAACAAAGAGTTGCGGTTTATCAATTAAAAATTCACTAAAAATGGCTAGTGAGCCAGCAATCTTCGTGAAAATTCCACCATTAGCTGAGGTGCTATAAACCGTCATGTTGGAAACAAAATAAACGTCGTAAAAGGCTTTAAACGAGTTAGTAACGAGAAAATAAATTCCCCAGGGTACTATCGCGGCCAAAAAACCAACGCCACTTGAAAAGATCAACTTAAAAAGACTACTAAACTTTTTATGATACAAATAAACCAGCGCAAAAATAATGTAAAAAGCAATCCAAGTGCCCAACAGCGTGTATTTAGATAAAAAAACCACCCCAACTAGGAATCCCTGAACTAACCAGTTCACGTTACTAATCGCAAAATGATTGTGGCATGCTTTAAAAGTTAAATAAATGGCCGATAAAATCATCGGAAACACGAATTCTTCCGCCAGGCCACCATAGGTAAAATACTCTTGAAACATTAAGAAAAAGGGCGTTATAAGTGCCAAAATTGAAGCAGTTGGTTTACTAACGTATAAATGAGCGGTTTTAAAAACCAAAAATAACGAGGTTGCTAATGCAATTATTTCTGCTATGGTAATTCCAATAATCGAATAGTGACTGATTAAATAAGCGAGCCCATAAAGCAGATAAACGTATGGCCCCTTTTGCTCAAAAACATCCTTGTACGGAACTAGTCCGTGCATCATACCCTTGCCGACCGTAAAGAAACAGTTAACGTCGGGCGAATAATCAAAATAATAAAGTGGCGATGCGTAACTAAACATCCCAATAAAGATTAAGGCTACGACCACAAAAGCCAAAAAATAACAAACGTTTACATTTTTAATGAAACGTTTTATACGGAACTCCATTTCCGATCCTACTCCTTTTTAAACCGTTCCCATTATATCCTAGAATAATTGTTATGTACACGTTTGAACGTGTATCACACGGGTACGTTGATTCTTCCACACTTTTTTTACCATTTTAAAGTGTTATCATAATAATTAAACTAATTAGGTAGGTGAATGTTATGAAACAAGGAACTAAAATCATTACATTAGATAATGGTTACCACCTATGGACTAACACTCAAGGGACCGGAGACATTCATCTTCTCGCCCTTCATGGTGGCCCGGGTGGAACACATGAATACTGGGAAAACACTGCGAAACAACTGAAAAAACAAGGACTAAACGTCCAAGTTCACATGTACGATCAATTAGGTTCGTGGTACTCCGACACTCCCGATTTTGATGATCCGAAGGTAGCTAACAAGGTTTTAACCTACGACTACTTCCTTGACGAGGTTGAAGAGGTTAGACAAAAACTCGGAATCGATAAATTTTATTTGATTGGTCAATCTTGGGGTGGTGCTTTAGTTCAGATGTACGCCGCTAAATATGGTGATCACCTGAAAGGTGCCATCATTTCTTCAATGGTTGATCGGATCGGGGACTATACTGACCATTTAGCTCAAATTAGAGAAAAAGCGCTCACCCCCGAACAATTAGCGTACATGAAAAAATGCGAAGCAAATAACGATTACGATAACGATAAGTATCAGGAACTGGTCGAACTCTTAAACCGTGAATATGTGGATCGAAAGCAACCCCCTGCAATTGCCCACGTCATTGATACCATGAGCAAACCGATCTATAACGCCTTTCAGGGTGATAACGAATTTGTCATCACTGGAAAGTTAAAAGACTGGAACTTTACTGATCATTTAAAGGACATCAAAGTTCCAACACTGGTCACTTTTGGTGAACACGAAACCATGCCAATGGAAACCGGAAAACGAATGGCTAAAATGATTCCAAACGCTCAATTCGTTTCAACCCCAAACGGTGGTCATCACCACATGATTGATAATGCCCCCGTCTACTACGACCATTTGGCCAACTTCATTAGACAAGTTGAAAATGGAACTTTCAACCAAAAATAAGCAAACGAAAAGACACTTCAAAATGAAGTGCCTTTTTATTTTTGGTTTAAACTTAATTTTTCAACGTCAATGGTCTTGTCAACCAATCCATCATAAAAACTGGCTTCATGACTAACAATGATGGCATTCCCAGGAAATTTAATAATTGCCCGTTTTAAAGCATTTTTAGTCTCATCGTCCAGGTGATTAGTCGGTTCATCCATGATTAAGAAATTGCTTTTTACAAATTCCATCAAAGCCAATTTGACCTTAGTTTGTTCTCCACCAGAAAGCTTACCAATTGGTTTCATGGCGTTAGCAGCGTCGAGTCCACAACGACCCAGCTGAGAACGAATCTCCTTCTGTGTCAACTTGGGATACTTATCCTGAATGATTTGCAGGGGTGTCATCTTACTATTCGGCCAGATCAAGTCTTGACTGAAATAGTTAACCTTCGCGGATGGAGAAAAGTTAGCCTTTCCCCCCTTTGCCGGAATTTGTCCGAGGATTGATTTAATTAAGGTTGACTTTCCAACCCCATTAAAACCCTGAAGCCCAACTTTCTGATCAGTATTAACGGAAAAGGTAACTGGCTTAAGTAACGGTTGATCGTAACCAACTGACAGTTGGTCAACCACTAGTGCGTTCTGGGATCCAGTATCAGCATACGGAAAGTCAAAAGAAGCCTGGATGTTACTTGAAGGTGGCTCAATCACATCCATTCGTTTTAACATCTTTTCCCGTGATTTAGCCATATTGGAATGACTTCCGGCCTTGTTTTTTTGAATAAAAGTTTTGGCCTTGGAGATCTCTTCTTGTTGTTTCTCGTACTCCCGCTGCTGGGTCATTTCTTTTTCGTCTTTTTGTCTCATGGCGGACTTGAAATCACCACGGTACTTAGTGACCTTCCCAAACGCAACGTTTACGATACAATTCGTTACTTTTTCTAGAAAGTCGTAGTCATGGGAAATGATCATCGCTGCCCCATCAAAACTATTTAAATAATCTTCCAACCAATTAATGTGAGCGGTATCCAGATAGTTAGTCGGTTCATCAAGCAAAATTACATCGGGATGCTCCAGAATTAATTTCGCTAAAATAATCTTAGAGCGTTGTCCCCCGCTCATTTCAGAAATGGTTTGATCTCTTCCAATGTCGTCAAGACCCAATCCATTAATCACCTGCTCAACTTCAGTATCAATATCATAAAAATTACGAGATTCAAGTTGTTCTTGGATTCTTCCCGCTTGTTCAAGTAACTTTTCGTCCATATTGTCGGCATATTTTACGTACAAATCGCTCATATGCTGATTCATGTTGTAGAGGTCTGAAAAGGCAGTATGCAAAAAATCAATCAGTGTCATTCCCTTTGGAATATTAACGTACTGATCTAGGTAACCAACTTTGGTCCCCTTTTGCCATTTGATGTCACCAGATAAGGGCAATTGCTTATTGGTCAAAATCTTAATCAAAGTTGATTTTCCAACCCCATTTTGGCCCACAATTCCCATGTGCTCACCTTTATTTAGCTGAAATGTAGCATCCGAGTACAGGTCTTTGTCGGCAAAACTCATACTTAGATTAGATACACTTAATAACGCCATTATATAATTCCCTCCATTATTTCATAACCTATACCGTAACACCGAATCGCAATCAACGTCAATCAGGTGAATTTGAGTGGTATAATTGTATGTACATTTTTAAAAAAGAGGAGTGCCTATGAAAATCAAAGATATTGATCACATCACCATATCGGTAAATGACATCGAGAAATCGATGCGTTTTTACCATGAGGTTTTAGACTTACCAGTTGTGATCGAAACTGATTCTAGAATTGAATTTCAGCTGGGTCACCAACGACTCGTTTGTGTCACAAACAAAGAAGATAACGTTAAACCAGAAAATCCAACTCCTGGTTCTACCAGTTTCAGCGTGGTTGCAAGAGATCCACTTGATTCAATCCAGTCACATTTAGCCAACTACTTTATTGAAGTAGTTGCAGGACCGATCGAAAGTCAGGGACATAACGGTAAAATGAATTCACTATTTATCAATGATCCAGATAAAAATTTGATTGAAATTAGAGAGTATCAACGATAGGAATGAAAGGGAATACAACCCGGCTAAAATCCCCATCAAATAGTGTTTTTCAATTTTACAACCATAATCATTTTTGTTATATTCGTCGAATACGCAAAAAGAAAGGATACTTATGAAAAAAGAAAATTCGAAGGACAATTCAAATCAAAATGTTACTAAACCAAAAATGAGCCTTTTCAGTGTCACGATGCTGGCACTAAGCTCTATCATTGGTTCAGGATGGTTATTCGGTGCCTGGGAGGGTGCTAAAATTGCTGGTCCAGCTGCCATTATTTCGTGGATCATCGGTGCCGTTGTGATTGGTGCAATTGCGTTTAACTACATCGAATTAGGAACCATGTTCCCAGAAAGTGGCGGGATGAGTAAGTATGCCCAGTATACCCATGGCCCTCTTCTAGGATTCATCTCATCATGGTCTAACTGGGTCTCGCTTGTAACGTTGCTTCCAATCGAAGCGGTCGCTGCCGTTCAATACATGAGTTCATGGCCTTGGTCATGGGCCAACTGGACTCACGGGTTTTACGCCAATGGCACGGTTACTACCGAAGGGTTATTCGTCGTTTTTCTCTTCATCTTAGTGTTCACCTTGTTAAACTACTGGTCAGTCAACTTACTGACTCGTTTCACTACTTTGACTTCAATTTTTAAAATTGTAGTTCCAGTTCTTACCATTATTATGCTACTTGCTTCTGGCTTTCATCCCGGAAACTTTAACAACGTTCAAACTGGTGGATTTTTCCCATACGGAACGGCTCCAATCTTTGCGGCTACCACCGTATCTGGAATCATCTTCTCTTATAATGCTTTTCAAACGGTTATAAATGTTGGTGATGAGATTACCAATCCTAAGAAAAACATCTGGCGGGGAATCGTTATTTCACTTTTAATCAGTATCATCATTTACGTCATGTTACAGTTCACATTCGTTGGTGTTATTGACCCGTCAACTTTAGCCAAATACGGTTGGCATGGTCTTAATTTCAGTTCACCATTTGCTGATTTAGCCATTATGTTGAACTTGAACTGGCTAGTAATTCTACTCTATTTAGATGCCTTCGTTTCACCCTTTGGCACCGGAGTATCATTTGTTGCTTCAACTAGTCGGACACTAGCAGCAATGACCGAAAATGGTCATATGCCAAAGTTTTTAGGTAAGATTAACCAAAAATGGGGAACTCCTAGAATCGCAATGATCGTAAACTGGATTGTCAGTTGTATCTTGGTATCAGTGTTCAGAAACTGGGCTGTTTTAGCCAGTGTTATCTCAACGTCAACCTTAATTGCATATTTGACTGGTCCAGTTACCCTTGGATCATTACGTCTCCACGCTCCTAACTTCAAACGTCCAGTCAAAATTAGTTTTGCTGGAATCATGGCACCACTTGCCTTTGTTCTTGCTAGTTTGGCAATCTATTGGGCAATGTGGCCTACTACTATTGAAGTCATCCTTGTTATTATGCTGGGGCTGCCGTTTTACTTCTTCTACGAAAACAAGAACGGCTGGAAAAATACCCTGACCAAGTTTCGTGGAGGAGCTTGGATGGTCGCCTATTTAATCTTTATGTCAGCATTTTCGTATATCGGATCCGCACCATTCGGTGGTCAAAACTGGATTCATTACCCATATGATTTTATCGTAATTATTGTAGTTGCACTACTGTTCTTCTACTGGGGTGTCTTTAGTTATCAGCGCACTGGTAACATGCTTAACGCTAAAAGCGTCAATGAACAGGTCGATGATGATCAGGTCAACCATTAGTTAAGTTAATGCAAAATCATAAGGATTTTGTTATAATGCGTATGCATCTTGTTTTTCTTGAAATGGATGGAGGGATTCTTATGAATAGTCAAGATCCAGATTCGAGATACGAACGTTATGACTTTAATGCCGCAAATGGTCCAAAGCATCAAAAGAAAAACTTTAAGACTTGGCCATGGGTTTTAGGACTAGTAGTAATCGTGATCCTGCTAGTCTTTGGAATTCACTTTCTGACAAGCGGCAGTGGGAATCGGATGAATGGATCCTCCACAAGTCAACAGAGTAGCAGAGCTATTCAATCAGAAAAGAAAGCAAAACACTTTAATAAGGCGGAACAAGCCACGACCAACAAGGAAGCGTCAGTAAACAGGAACCAACAAGCACCAACAAATCAAAGTGGGTCACAATCATCAAACGGAAATAATTCCAATGGAAACAACTCAACGAGTGATTCTAGTTCGATGTTTGCTACACCAAAATCATTTGACTCGGTTCAAGACGCTAAAAACTATGCACACGCTACTCAAAGCAGTTGGTTAGCAGCTGGTTACTCTAACTTTACAATTGAGCGGAATGGTCAGGGCTTTTACACCTTGCAATTTGTTAAATAAGGAACTATTTATAGTTCCTTATTTTTTTATATTCAAATGAATTTGGTATAATGAAGTGTATAGGAGGCACTATTATGAAAATTAATACTCCACTTCAAAATGGATTTTTACCTGATAAGTATACTAAACACGCTGACCCAGATGAAATGTTAGATGGTAATCCAATCATTTCATTCCCGATCAAAATCTCTGATGTCCCAAAAAACGCAAAGTCACTAGTAGTTATCCTACTGGACGACGATTCAATCCCAGTTTGTGGTTTTACTTACATTCATTGGGTGGCTGCCAACATTGATCCAAATATATCTGAAATACCAGAAAATGCTAGCCAAGATCAATCAATTAACATGACTTTGGGGAAAAATAGTTTAGCTGGTGGACTAGTACACGTTACTGATTCAAAATTAAATCAACACTACATTGGTCCTACTCCTCCCGATAAACCACACGATTATCAGTTGCATGTTTACGCCTTGGATCAAAAACTAGATTTAACCAACGGCTTTTGGCTTAATGAACTAAAGAAAAAAATGGCAGGACACGTCCTTGCCAGTGCCGAACAAATTTTACCAGTGAAAAACTAAAACGGAGGCTTTCATAATGCTAAATGGATACAAACACATTTTAGTACCAGTTGATGGATCAAAAGAAGCAGAGGCTGCTTTATACAAGGCGGCAGCGGTAGCACAAAGAAATAAAGGCCGAATTGACGTCTTAAACGTGATTAACACCACTAATTATGGATACAGCCTAGGAGTTGTTGATGGCAGTGTTATCACCCAAATCGTTAATGAAGAACTTAACTATTTAAAGGATTTAGTTAAGAAAGTCAAGGACCAAACTGGCATTGACGATATTCATATCCATGCTCGGTTTGGAAGTCCTAGAGAAGTAATTACTTACGAATTTCCCAAGGACCATCAAACCGATCTAATTATGATGGGAGCGACTGGTAAGGGTCGCTTGTACCGCATGCTTGAGGGTTCAGTTGCCGGATACGTTAACTCACATGCCGCCTGTGATGTGATTATTGTTAGAACCAACATGGAGAATACCCCAATAAAATAGTTAAGACTTATTTAAACAAAATAGCTAAGCCCTTACGCTTGGCTATTTTTTATTGCCTTTTAAAGATCAATTCATTTCAACCATCTAGCTGAATCACGTTAATTGTTATATGATGTTAGATGTTAGTGTACAAATTTAAAATAATTAAAAGGAATGTTTGCAATGCACATCAAAAAAAGAAAACACACCAAATCATTCATTGCCCTCTTTATCATCATCTTGATCGCCATCTTCGCCGGTGGCGGTTATTATTATTGGCATAACCATGGTAGTTTTCTCAGTAAATTAGACGTTAATCAAAGCGATACCGCTACTGTGTTCATTCCCGGACTAGGTGGAAATAACATCACGACTGGTTACATGGTTGACACCCTAAATCGTTACCACCTAGCAACCAAAACCTTACAACTGTATGTGAAAAAGGATGGTACCGTTAAAACCACTAAACAGTTCCATAAGTTTGGTGCTGATAATCCGACCGTTCAAATTGTCTTTCAGGACAATCATCATCCTTATTTTCAATCAACCCAAATGCCAAACGTAATGCGCTATCTGTATAAGAAGTACAACATTCGTTCAGTTAACATGATTGGGCATTCGTCTGGTGGAAACATTATTTACTATTACCTAGCTCATTATCCCAATCTTAAAAACGTTCCAAAGGTTAAAAAGTTCATCTCGCTTGCAACGAACTATGCTCCAAACGATCCCGACGTAAAGAACCTACCAAAAGACCTTCAGATTCTTAATCTAGTTGGGGATATGAACCATTCTGGAACGGATGGCGAAGTTACAATGAAAAGTGAGATCCCAATGAAGAATCTTGTGACTGGCTACGTCAAAAGTTACAAGCTCTACGTATATCACGGAAACAGTTCCCAAGCTCAGCACACAATGCTTCACGAGAACCCATCCATCGTTAAGATCATCGCAGAATACTTCTTCACCGATAAGATGACCCAATAATTGGAGAATTTAATTAATGGCTTTAACCAATAAAAATCATTTATACCAACTCGTGTACGTGCTGAGTTACGTTGTTTTTCTGGCATCATCAGTAATCCTTTTGAACAGTCAATTTAATAACGTATATTCCGCTAAAAGTTTCTTGCAATGGCAAATCGCAGGGGTAATCACGTTAGTTGTCATTGGAATCCAAATCGTACTATTACTTACCAGGAGACATAGCCCTAAACAGTGGACAATTATCATAATAATGGCAGTCATCTTTATCTTGTCATATCTTTTTCATTTAAATGTGATTACCAGTACCCTATTTTTATTGTTCTTATTCATGGCCAACGCTGACTTACTAAATCAAGATGCGTTTGCGACCATCGACCTTGCAACTAAGCTCGTTGTTCTATTCGTGATTTTAGCCTTTTTGATTTTACACGTGTTTCCACCACAAAATGCCATTTCCTTTACAAGAGGCTCATCCACTAGATATGCAATTGGATTCACTCATCCAAACGTCTTAAGTGGTTTCATCTTAAGCATTTTCTGTTCGGCCCTCTTGCTAATACAAAATAGTCGAAAAAAACTGATGTATTTCGTATATGCCTTTATTTTCGTTAGTTACTTAATTATTGCCTACCTGACTGGTTCACGCGGATTTATGGTTGCTGGAGCTATCCTAGTACTCGGATTTGCTTTGAGCTTTGCTCCCAAAATCACTCACCTACTACCAAAAATCACTTGGATCCTGGTTTCATTGACTTTCGTAGTAGGAATCGGCATGGTCGCTTGGGGTTCATCACTGCCATTATTCAACGTGTTGAATCGTGCCCTTTCTGGTCGTCCCGGACAACAGTTAACCGTCATTCAATATTTCTATTCGCCAAAGTTAATTGGGCAAAATATGCCCTTGTTAGGTGCTCGGTCAAACTTGTGGGTCGATAACACGTTCTTGTTCATCTTATTAAGTACCGGTTTCATTGGTTTAATGTTGCTACTGGCATTGTTTCTTGCTAGTGCTTACAAGGCTAAACAGGACGATAACTATTTCCTTTGTGTGATTTTAATTGCCCTTGCTGTTCAAGGCATCATTGAAACCCAACTTACTAATGCTTACATGTTTGCACCGTTTATTTACGCTTTTGCCCGAGTAATCCAGCCGGATCATTTTCATCAGCAGGCAATTGGGAGACACGTTAAAACCACATAATCAAAACCCATCATTAATGATGGGTTTTTAATTGATATTAGTTTCACAAAAATATAACATGAAATAGAAAGAATCAATTAATTTCAAAGGAGGTCATAAATTTGCGTTATCTAGCATTTTTAGGCTCACAAAGTAAGGATGGCTTGACTGCCAAATACCTTGATGCAGTAATCTCAGGTCTTCCAAAGGACGCGCAGGTTGAGACATTATTTCTGCAAGATTATGACATCAAACCAGATAATCTCAAAAACCCAAATCCAACGCTTGACATGATTGAAAAGAAAATGGAAGAAGCGGACGTCTGGATCATTGCATCTCCGACGTATTTTGCTGATTTATCAGGAGTTACCAAAAATCTATTCGATTGCATGCGTCACCGGATGGTTAAAATGAACAGTATTGGTGACACCTTGCCCGGTAAGTTTAAAAACAAACACTACCTTAGTCTGACCACTTGCTTTCTCTCCTCATTTCAAAATTTCTTTACCGGCATTACCGATCAAACCTTTCGGACCATTGATAAGATCATGACCGCAGCCGGTCTAATCAAACTTGGTGAGGTAATCGGAACGCACACCTGGGGAAGTAAGGGAATTCCTGACCCTAAAAAAATTGAACTGTGTAAACGATGGGGACAAAAGATTGCCAACAAGCCACGAAAGGATGATAGTACTTTGAAACGTTATATCGAATTATTTTGTATGATTGCAGTAATGTCACTAGTGACAATGCTAATTGAAGGATTAGTTTTTGGACTGAAATTTAACGGAGAATTTTGGCTCTTCTATGTAGCATTTGTGGTTATTTTCTATGTTCTTCTAGCAATCTTGCTTCACTTCTTTACGTTCTTAAGACATCGTCGTCGTTAAACTTAAAACTAAATAAAAGCGACCAATTGTTAACAATTGGTCGCTTTTTTCTAATCATCGCTTTTTTCAATTTTAATTGTATCGGAAAGATGATGGTCATCCAGTCGGTACAAATTATTGAAGAATTCGACTTCAAATGACGCCGGCTCATCCGGATATTTTTGCTCCGCCAGTTCACCAGCAATGCCAACCATGGCCGTCCCTAGTGCAATTTCATGAACACTTTGATGGTGAGCGGCAACCACACCAATGACACCATCTAAAACATCTCCAGATCCAACGTTGATTGCTAATTCATGACTGCCGTTGTGGACCACATACGTTTCCTCCCCATTCGAAATTACGTCGTCAACTCCTGAAATGACAACCGTGGAATGAAATTGTTTAGCAGCCATTTTAGCAACCTGAACGCGATCACCATTACCGTCAGCAGCATCAATTCCACGACTGCCCCAGTCAATTCCGGCAATAAAGGCAATCTCACCAACGTTGCCACGCAAGACATCAATATTAATTTCACTACTAATCTTCTTAAAAACTTCCGTTCTTAATTCTGAGGCACTCACAGCGACTGGATCAACCACCACCGGCAAACGACGATTATTAGCTGCTTGACCAGCAATTATATCTAATTTAATACTATCATCGTTCATCGTCCCCAGGTTTAGGACCAAACTGTTAGCAATTGCCACCAAGTCATGACCCTCATTTGAAGAGTCACACATAATTGGTGAGCCACCAACATAACTAATTGCATCCGCTACTTTCTGTGGGGTCACCATGTTAGGAATGTCCAAAACAACGGGATTTTCCCTTCTAATTTCTTCTAAAATCGACGTCATACTATCATTTCCTCTCTAGTTTGCTAATTGTCTTTTCAACGTTAGTGCTGTCCATAATTGCTGATATTACCGCAATTCCAGCGTTTGAAACCTGATAAATTGACTGACAGTTACTTGCATTAATTCCACCAATCGCAACTACAGGTAAAGATACTTGTCGTTGTAGTTGAACTAAACCAGAAACGCCAATCGGTGACTCGGCATCCGCTTTACTAGTGGTCGGAAAAATTGGTCCAATTCCTAAATAATCAATGCCAGTGAGAGGTTCACTACGTTTTAACTCTTCTTTGGTACTGATCGACAATCCAACTATCATTTCTGGATTATCATGAATCACCTTTTGCACGCTCTCATCACTTTGACCAACGTGGATCCCGTCCGCATTAATCTGATTAGCCAAATCCACGTCATCGTCCACAATTAGTGGAGTATGATGTTTAGTGGTTAAATGACGAAGTTTCTTTCCCATCTCAATCCTTTTCAAACCCGTAAGTGAACCTACACCCTTTTCACGGTACTGAAAAGCTGTAACACCAGCATCTAAAGCTTGGTCAATGTGATCCAAAAATTCAGTTTCAGAACCAGCAAAATTTTGGGTACCCGCCACCAGGTATATTTGCAGCATTTTTTTATTAAATTGCATATTTATTACTCCCACATTCCGTGATTTAGGGGCCCGTGTCCATGACCAATAATCAACGGTTTTCTGATAATTTTATCCAGATAATCTTTCCCAAAGCGAATGGCAGTTTCAATACTTTCACCACGAGCTAAAGCCGCGACAATTGCTGAAGAAAGCGTGTCCCCCGTACCATGAGTCCGAACCGTATTCACCCGCTTCGTAATCAACCAAAAATCAGATCCATCTTGTAAAAGAACATAGTCCTTTACGATCTTATCGGTATCATGTCCGCCTTTAATCATGACATTTTTAGCACCAGCAATTTGAATTTTTCGCGCTGCCCTTTTGATTGCTTCACCGGAAGTAATGGACTGATTCGTAATCTTTTCCGCTTCAGGTAAGTTTGGTGTTACTAAATCGGCCAATGGGATCAGTTCGTTAATCAAGGTTTTAATGGCGCCGGCTTCAAGTAGCACTGACCCTCCCTTGGCTACCATAACAGGATCAACAACAATTTGGCCCAACTTGTACTTTTTAATGTTATCTGCCACTAAATGAACGTGTTCTTCGTCAAACAAAGCCCCGGTCTTAGTTGCTTTAATATCAAAATCATCGCAAACGGAAGCAAACTGCTCATCAATAATCTTTTTTGGAAGTGGATACGTATCTTGAACACCAAGGGTGTTTTGTGCCGTCACTCCCACTACCACGTTGGTGCTAAACACCTGACAAGCCTGCATCGTTTTAATATCAGCTTCCATCCCTGCTCCACCACCAGAATCAGTCCCAGCAATTGTTAAAGCTTCTGGATATTGATTTATTTCACTACTCATAGTTCCCTCCTAAAAAGTTCTAAGCGTTATACATTTTGTTCCAAAAATCCAATTCATAATGACAACTATTCTGAAAAACTTGATTTGCGACGGCCCTTTCGTTTGGATGAATTTCCGCCTGGAGATCAATAAAAGCAAAAATTTGTTTTACCTCATCTGCATCAGCGTAGAATTTGATCCAGTCACTAAATGGATTATTAATAAGGTTGGTTTTATTTAGTTCAGTAGCAACTACATAGTAAGTCCAAATACACGGTGCGAGCACGCTCAATCCAACTAGAATGGACTTAGTGCTCACGGCTTCACGCATACTTTCAACGTAATCCTTGGTAACGTTGAACATGCGGGTATCTTGAAGCTCATCATCAGTCACTTTTGCAATTTTTAACATGACCTCGTGCGGTGTGCTTTCGTTTTTAATCCCGGCAACGCAACCTGCCAAAAATCTTTTCAAATTCACATCACTTGTTTCAGTCTGAATTTGTTGAAACTGTTTAACGTAACCGTCTAAATACATTTCATCTTGTTGAACGTAGTTAATTAGCGCCTCTTCTGGTACTTTACCGCTTTTAATTCCCCTAACATAATCACAATTCATGATTTGATTCATTATTGTTGTCGCATTACTTATCAATTCATCGGTAAATTTATTTGTCATCAACTACTCACATCTCCTACACAAAAAGGCTCCTCATCATTGATGAGGAGCCTTCAATTATATTCTTAATTAAAGATCGCACGATTCCTTTCGCAGGTATTAACCAGTTCAAGTTCAATGGGTATAGTCTCAGCCACTTGGCACCCCCTCATACAGCTATTCAATTAAACTCATTATATGCTTTAAAATTTGGCATGACAATCCTAATCGACTACTTTAGCACCCAAGACGGTCTTGAAATGATTCATCGCAAACTTCTGACCCAAATCAGAAAAGGTTGCCACCCCACTTTTATGAATAACCAAGTTATAAGCAAGGTTATATCCAGCAATTGCGGTGTGCAAGACACAAATGTCGGTGCAGACACCCACGAGATGGAGAGTCTTAACGTTTCTTTCACGAAGTCTAAGATCCAGATCAGTGCCAGCAAACGCACTGTACCTAGTCTTATCCATTTGCCAAACATTATCTAAATTGTGGTTCTTATCAAACCACTTTCCGACGTTTCCATACAACTGACGACCCCAAGTTCCCCGTACGTTGTGAGTTGGATACAACTTTGTTTCAGGACTATATGGATCATCCTTTTTATGAACATCAGTGGGAAAAATAACAAATTGACCATCATTTTTGAATTTTTCAGCCAAGTCGCTAATTGACTGGTCGAGATCTTGAGCTGGCTTCCCGGCGGTCAAAGATCCCTGATCATCAACAAAGTCATTGGTGTAATCAATAATTAAAAGCGCACTTCTTTCTTTATCAGCCATTTTTAATCTTCTTTCTTAAAAATCTGACGGCTTCTCGGGATATTTAATTTCTTTTTCAGAGCGATCTTGAGCAGCCTTTACGTATACCTTGGCAACGTTGTCAGGCTGCATTTCTTCACTACTACCGGATAGTCCTTGAATGGTAATCAAACCGACGTAAATATTATCATCTTGAACCGCATCATGAAGTGAAAAGGCGTAATCACTTAAGGCTGCTTTAGTGGCTGCCAAAGTGACATTCCCCTTGGTAGGATGAAAGGCAGCTCCACCACCAGTAATCAGAATGTTCCGGTTTTCCTTTTGATCGTCTGAAAGGCCAACAAATTGGCGGGTTGTCGTAATGGCACCAAAAACGTTGGTATTGTACATTTTCTTAATCTGGTCTAATGGTAATGAGAATGGTGTATCTAAAGTCTTATCACCCACGTTATAAACCATGGTTTGAGGAATCCCGTATGCCATTTTAATCTTACTAAACACGTTGGTTACCTGCGCTGGATCGGTAACATCAGCAGCAATAAAATCAGCTTTAATCCCTTCTTGATTCAAATCTTTAACAAACTGCTTTAACTGAGCAGCATCTCTGGCCACCATAATCGGTGTCTTGCCAGCTTCACCAAACTTTTTGGCAATTGAAAAGCCAAATCCTTTTCCAACTCCAAAAATTACTACACTTTCACTCATAAAATTCCCTCCTAAAGTTGATTCAAGAAAATTTTACCACCATTTGAGAAAACAAACCTTTTTAATGTTTTGTTATTTAAGCACAAAAGGAGCCCCACTACCAAAAGTAGTGAGGCTCCTTTGCGACTTAATCTCCGTTAACTAAGTATACCAGTTTTAATAATTTTGTCAGCCCTTACATTTGCTTTCTATAAGTGTTTTGAAAAATACCTGATAAGCAATATATGCGCCCCCCGAGAGTCGAACTCGGATCATGAGGACCGAAATCTCATGTGCTATCCATTACACTAAGGGCGCTTAACAAATACTATGCTATCGATAAACACAGTAAATTGCAAGTAAATTATTCATTTGCGACCTTATTTGCGTTTGCTTCAAGATCTAACTCTAACTTTAGCGAATTATCTTTAAAGTCATCAACTAAACTTTGCCCCTTAGAAACGTATTTTCCAACCGTTCTCCCAGTGATGCTAACAAATTCAATTGTCTTATCATCAACCACTTTTACAGAGTCATAATGGCCCTCTTCCGCCGCATCTAGATAGGCTTGAGATAATTCCCCGATGTTATCAAGGATCAACTCATCCAGTGTAATCGTTTTGCCTTCTTTTTTTAGTTTGTCTAACAAATTTTTAATTTCATCCATTGTCTCTGGAATTTTTTCACTCATTTTAAACACCTCAATTTAAACAAAACCACCGATACGTACTTATCGGTGGTCAGTTAATTATTTTTCTTTTTGAACAAATGTCTTGTTTGGAACTCTGATTAAGATGAACTGGTTAGCATCCTTACCAGCATGCATCCCTAAACCGTTCCAAAAGTTTCCTTTGTATCTTAAGGTAACCACCTTGGCCCATGCATTTTGAAAATGCTCGTCATTTAATTTGATGTTTTTATGCTTCAACTTGTAACTACGGCCAGTGACCTCAGCGTTTCCACGCGTAGTAACTACCTGAGCATTCGTACTTGGCAGTTGATACTTAATGTTCTTTAGCCAGAACGAATATTGCTGGATCGGTCCTCTATTACCTTCAACCTTTACGTAGTAGGAGCCATTCTTATCACTTTGAATAATCAATGGTTCGACTTGGGACGTCGTAATAACGTTTCGATTATTGGTTTTAGTAATATTTCTGAAGAAAGTCGTATAAACCATTAAGGTAAGCAACAACACAAAAACAACAATTTCGCCAATTGATATCAAAAAATTACGCCATTCAAAAGTTTTTTTATCCTCGATAATCATCTTAATTCGTCGTGATCGAATATTTTTAATCATAAAGATCAACACGATTAACACAACTACCCATGCAACTACACCTATAAGATTCCACCATGAATTCATGAAAGTATCCTCCGCTTCATTTTCCTATCTTCCCTATTCTAATTGAAAATTGATTTTTATGCCATCTTTGATATACTAAGTTTAATTAAACATAGGGGTGCCGAGTGGCTGAGATTATACCCGTTGAACCTGACTTGGACAATGCCAGCGCAGGAAATATAAGATTAAGCTTAGATACATCAGCTGGACGTTCTCGCACTCGCGCTTGAAACGTCTTTTTTTATGGAGAATAATCAATGATAACAATTAAAAATCTATCATTTTCATATCCCGAACAGGATAAAATTCTAAATCAGGTCAATTTAAATTTTGAACCAAATAGCATCAATCTCCTGTTTGGTCCCACTGGTAGTGGAAAAACCACCCTCTTAAAACTAATTGATCAATTGTATCCAAAATATAGCAAAGGCCAACTAACCGGAAAGATTGACATGGATGAAAAACCAGCCATGTTATTTCAGGATCCAAACCATCAGTTTGCGATGAAGACCGTCAAAGAAGAACTCATTTTTGCCCTTGGCAACCTTCACGTTGACCCTGTTAAAATGCCCAACCGGATTGACTCTGCTTTAAAGTTTTGTGGTATTAGTGAACTTAAAAATCGGGCCATTACCACCTTGTCGGGTGGCGAAAAGCAAAAGGTTGCCTTAGCCGTGACAGTTGCGATGAAACGTCCCATCCTTTTACTGGACGAACCATTTAGTAACGTTGATGTTGATAGCAAAAAAGACATCATCGAACGTCTAATCCAGTTAAAGAAAAAAAGTAATCGGACCATCATTATCTCCGATCACAACCTTTCTGACTATCTCGACGTGGCTGATCATTTCTTTAACGTCCAAGCTGGCTCCGTTCAAGCGGTTACAGCTGATCAGATTAAAGATGAACTTGCAAACGACCCTAAAGAAGAAATCCACTACAAGATTATGTCAGATAACGATCCCGTGATTAATTTATTAAATTTTTCCATGACGAACGGTAATCAAAATCTGATTGAACCAGAAAACATTGACCTGTATCCCGGAATCACTTACCTAAATGGGAAGAATGGAAGCGGAAAGTCCACCTTCTTTAAGGCGCTGTCCCGCCTCCATTCGTACAACGGGGTCGTCAAAATTATGAATCATAACATTAAAAAATCATCCCTTTCCTCTCTCATGAAGTCCGAAAACCTGATTTTTCAAAATTCAGAAGACCAATTTTTAACCATTACGCTTAAAGACGAACTAACCTTAGCCAAAAAAAATGCCATCACCAAACAATGGACTGATGACCGAATTAACGACCTCTTAAAAGCCCTACATCTTGATAATCTCTTGAATCGGGTTGTTTACTCACTAAGTGGTGGGCAAAAGAAAAAGCTCCAGATCGTGATTATGTTGATTCGGGATGCGCCCATCCTCATGCTTGACGAACCATTCGCTGGTCTTGACCAAAAATCAACCGTCATTATTTCACGGATCCTTGAGAACGAGGCTAAGAACGGGAAAACCATTATTTTTGCTTCCCATCAACGAACCGACCTCGTCGAAAATGCTGATTTCTTTATTGAACTTGCCAATCATCGATTAACTTACAAGGAGGATGTTCATGAATCCTAGTCTAAAATTCGTTCTGGTATTGATCATTGCCCTAGAAGTTTCTTTCACTACCAGTATCGTTGGTAACAGTGTACTAATCGTCTGTGGACTCGCCTATCTCATAGTGAAACACGTAAACTTCAAGCATCTGTTATGGATCCTTCTGATTGCCTTCATTCCTGCGGTTGGGTTACTGATCTCCCAGATTTTATACGCTAAAAGCACGCACGCGGGAATCCTATTATTTACTCGGATCTACGTTTACATCGTCTATGGAGCGGCCTTCACGTTAACCACTAAATTATACGAACTGGTTAATTCGTTAGAGCAAAACCTCCGCCTCCCAAGTAAATTTGTTTATGGGGCAATGGCGGCTTTCAACCTTCTACCAGAAATTCAAACCGAAGTTAACAAGATTAAAACTGCTAGTTTGATGCGGGGAGTTAAATTACACTGGTGGTCACCGACCCTATACTTTAAAGCCATCTTATCAGCAATTCGCTGGTCGGAAAACTTAGCACAAGGAATGGAATCACACGGTTTTGTCGAAGGTCAGCCACGAACTTTTTATCAGACCATTAAAATCACAAAGGTGGACTGGCTCGTCTTTGTTTTTAACGTCATTTTACTTCAAGTAGTTCTGCTTCTGCTCTAGTATTCTTTGTCTCAAATAAATAAATTAATGTATAATAGAGTCAAGTAAGCGAAGTAGAGGAGGAAGCAAAATGAAAATTGGAGAAGAATTTAGTCAGGTAGCAACCGATCTAATTAAATTCCAAGAAAAACATGACATCCCTGACAACCAAATGGCCGTTGACCTACACATGACGGTGGAGAGATTTCATGCCATCAAGAGTATGCAAATTCAGCCTACTCAGGATGAAGTAAAAATAATTAAGCAGTTTATTGTTCATAACAAATAAAAACGATGACTTTTATAAAAGCCATCGTTTTTTTATCCGATTTGTTGCTCAATTAGATATGAGTCAAGGTAGCCAAAAGCAATTTCGTCAATATCTCCGAGATTAATGAGTTGATTATTCACGACGAATAATTTCGCTTTGTCAACGATTTGAACGGTTATCTGACCATGCTCGTACTTCACGGGAAATCCGAGGTAAGATTGGCCGTCACTCATTTTTATTCTAACCACCCGTTGAAATTTGATGGCCATTTGAATCGTGGCTTCAAATAGATTGATCGTCGAATCAAAACTTCGATCATTATTTAACACGGGTTGAACGAAGACCCCATTAGCCGAGTTGATGGACACGAAGTGATTGATTAGCCGCAAATAATCACTTTTAATCACTAATTTATCAATCTCATCAATCTTGATGAGTTCATATCCACCAAACCGTCCCATCATATCAACCAACGAAAACATAACGGAATCAGAATTAACCGCTTTCACCTGACCAATGAAAAACAAATCAGAATGAATCTTTGGTATCATCACAATTCTTCTCCCTGTTTCCATGGCCGAGTACAAGTTGGCTTCAATGGCTAACTGTCCGTCGATGACTTTCGGGGCAATGTGTTTGGCAAATAAAACTGATTTAGAATCCGTTAATAACTTTAACTCGGTTCCAAGAAACTCAACCGAACGAACCAACGGTTTAATGATGGTCTTATGGGTCACATTTTCGTTGTCAAATTTATCAACAACGGAAAGTGAAAATTCAAAGTCCGACAGTGAATTAATGAACCCTTCAACGGAATTGCCGTCTTGAGTTACCACCATCACCGCTTGTTGGTCGACAAATGAATTGCCCAAAATCTGGGTCAATAGATCATTTTTAGAATTAAGTTTCATTACTTCCTGCTTAGTTCCGTTCAGTTTTAATTGACGAGACATTCGGATACGTCCCTCCATCTTGGTGAGGTCCTCACTTTGAAAGTCAATATCATCGATATCTCCGTAAACAACGTAGACCAGTCCGTTAGCAAGCCCGTAATCATCGTATGTGATCAAAATCGCACCAGCAGCATCAAGGGCAACGACCACACCAGTATAGAAGACCGTTGTATTTTGCTGGGTCAAATTTACCAATAAATTGTTATTCATCGAATACTTCAAGTCCTTAACAACTTGATTAACTGAATTATCCAAACAATCACCCGCTTCTCTAATAACATCAGTTTAATCTTATCACATGTATGGATTCGACCAAGTTTAGTGCGCTTATCATAACATAAATTTTGCGTTCTTTTTAAGCTTTCACTTTCTATTTTCATTTATTGGGCGAATGCTTTAAACTAATAGTGAGGTGAAAATATGTCGAAGAAGAAAATAGAACGTAAACAACGCCAAAACATCATCATTGATATGAATGATTTTATCATAAAATATGCCGCTACAATGTTAGGTGAAAACAAAACTAATCTAGCTCAGCAAGTCTATGAAGCCGGTAAAAACGATGTCAAAGGATTAGATAAATTATTTAACGATGCTGGCTACGGACGAAGAGAACAATACGAAGACATTGCTGAAGGATATGTTTGCAACTTCTATCACGTAATGCCTGATCAAACAAAAACTGAGGTTGATCGGCTAACCAAAGAGGCAATGAATTACTTAGGATCTCATGCAAACGAGTTCAATCGTTGGCGTGAAGAATAAAACAACTTCGTTTGAAGTTGTTTTTTTATTGAAAAAAGGAGGTGGAAATAGTGAACAAAGTTGGAATCAGAGATCTCGTTGAATTTTTACTTCGAAGCGGAGATCTAAATAGTAGTCTTAGTAGTCTGAACACGGCTCAAGCTGGCACTAAAATCCACCGGAAAATTCAAAAGAATCGTCCTAGTAATTATGAAAAGGAGTACTACCTAGAAAAAGAAGTCCAGGCTAATCAGACTGATTTTCTGGTTCATGGTCGTGCCGATGGTGTCATCATGAGTGATAAATCAGCCACAATCGAAGAAATCAAAACCTCTGACATTGAGTTTAACGATATTCCAAAAAACAAAATGATTCTTTACTGGGGACAAGTACAGGCTTATGCCTATTTACTAATGACGGAACATCCCTCAATCAAATCAGTCACCATGCGGCTGACGTACGTCCAGACCCCTGAAGAAGAAATTACACAAAAGGAACGTTCCATTACATACGAAGATTCCAAACGTTTCTTTGACAACTTAATTCACGAATTTGGGGAATGGCTTGAACTTAAAGACCAGTTAAATGAAGAAAAAAGAATCACCGCCAAAAAAGTTCAATTTCCCTTCCCAACGTATCGAAGGGGTCAACATGAACTGGCAGCTGCGGTATATAAGACCGTCGCTTCTAACCGCCACCTGTTTGCAGAAGCTCCAACTGGAACTGGTAAAACCATCTCAACCCTCTTTCCTACCATCAAAGCCATGGGAAATGACCTTATCTCCAAGGTGTTTTACTTAACGGCTAAACAAAGTACTCGACGAGTTGCTGAAGACGCCATTAATCTCATGAGTAATCATGGATTACGACTTCGAAGCATTACCCTTACCGCTAAGGACAAGATTACGTTTGATGATGAACGTGACAAATCACCAGAGGATAATCCCTATATGCTGGGCTACTATGATCGCTTAAAACCAGCCCTAAAGGCTATTTTAAAAAATAATCACCAGATCACGCGTGACGTGGTAGAAAAGTACGCAAAAAAATACACACTTGATCCCTTTGAATTCTCGCTTGATATCAGCCTTTTTTGTGACGTTATCATTGGTGACTACAATTACTTATTTGATCCACAGGTCCACCTTCAACGCTTCTTTGAGGTGCAAGACTATCAGAATTTTTACCTGATTGATGAGGCCCATAACCTAGTCGATCGCTCCCGTGACATGTACTCAACCGAAATATCATCTGAACCATTAGAAAAAGTTATCAAGCTTCTATCAAAAAACAAGGAACAAAACGCAAAGGTCTTAACCAAGTTACGATCACTCAAACGTCAATTTAATGCAATTGCCAAACCACTAAAGGAGGATCATCAATCAGAAGTATCAATCGATGATCCACTGGATAAATTTACAAAAGCAGTCACTAACGTAGTCAAGGTCCTCCGGAAATGGATCGCAAAACAAGACGACGGTGATGACCTGGACTTGGTGCTTGATTTTTTCTTTCAGTGTACGGGATACCTCAAAATCAACGAGTACTATGGTCCAAATTACAAAACGAGAATCCTCATCAATGGTAAGAATACGACTGTTCGTCTCTTCTGTATGGATCCAAGTCACAATCTAGCCGAGACCCTTAACCTTGGTGGCGGAGCAGTGTTGTTTTCGGCCACCCTCTCACCGATGAACTACTATGCCAAGGTTCTCGGTGACGAAGACAATAGTTTGAAGTATCAACTGCCCTCCCCGTTTCCAAAAGCAAATCAGAATATCATCATCACTTCTTACATCAATACTACGTTTCAAAAACGTGACCAAAGCATCCCTAAGATTGTTGATACCGTCAACAAAATGATCAGCGGAAAAGCCGGCAACTACCTGATCTTTGTTCCATCGGGGGTGTACCTAGAAAAAATCTACGATGAATTTAACAGGCAACACCCCACGGTTAAAACAATCAAGCAAGAAGCCGGCATGAACGAAGCAGCGCGTTCCAGCTTTATCAATCAATTCAATCAGCCAAACGACCATCCGGTTGTCGGATTTGCCCTTCTTGGTGGCATCTTTTCGGAGGGAATTGACCTGGTTGGTGATAAATTAATTGGGGTTGGGATTGTTGGGGTTGGACTTCCAGGACTTAACCCAGAAACCAACCTGATTCGGGACTACTTTGATGCCGAAAATGGTCACGGATTTGAATATGCTTATCAGCTACCGGGCTTAAACAACGTTTTTCAGGCTGCCGGACGTCTCATCCGTGGTAAGCATGATCAGGGAATCGTTGTATTAATGGATCAAAGATTTACCCAGAAAAGGTACACAAACCTTTATCCTCAACAATGGAAAAATTATCAGATTGCTCACAACCCTGATGAACTCGAGCATGACATCAAACAATTTTGGAATAATATAAAGGAGAAAAACCATGACGAAACTTGAAAGTTACCACCCAATTTTTACCGCTCACCTTGAAATGGATTGGCTGACTACCATGAATCTTGGCGAAATAACCTCACTCTTAAATGGTCGCACAATTGCCAATGTTCGCCTGGATGGTGAGTATAACCCCACTAGAACAGCCGATCTAGTTAATCTTGACATGCGTAAAATCATGAAATCTCAGGCTCTGATTTGGGGAGTGTTGGACAAAAACACTCACACTCTATTCGGAATCTTTGCCATCAGTAATTTAGACAATAACCAACCCCAGTTTTACTTTATCTTTGAGGTCGGAATTGCTCCGGATCTAATTTCCGAATTATTAAATCACATGATCAAGTTTACTTTTCAAGAATTAAAACAGCCAAACATCTCTATTCTATTAAATAATAATCAGCATAATCTTATAGGTATAATAAAAAGATTAGGTTTCTCTCAAGTAGGCCGATCCCCGAAATCCGCTAGATTTCAATTATTTCAGTGATTTCAGTTGAATTGTGTTCCATAAGCTACTAGAATGATTATTGAAATAAAAGAGTAACATTATAATGTATGGGAGTGCATATTTATGAATGAAAAAGAGAAGAAAGAAGCGTATGGGAAAGCCATGGACATTCTTAAAAGTAACAATGTCCGAATTACCCCGCAACGACAAATTATTTTAAAGTACCTTATCGATCACAATAACCATCCTTCAGTTGAGACCATCTTCCATTTTTTGGAAGAAACCTTTCCCAACCTAAGTATGGCAACTGTTTACAATAACTTACGTTTATTTAAAAAGCTTAGAATCGTGATTGAATTGCCAAATCCAGATGGTGGATATCGCTATGACTTTTACAGTCATCCCCATTTTCACGCCATTTGTGATACCTGTGGAAAAATTATTGATATTGATGATCCAAAGTTCAAGCAAATTGATAAAGACTTACAGGACGCAACCAAACAGGTTGGATTTGATCCATCAGTTTCAAACGTTGAAGTTCATGGAATTTGTAAAGAATGTCAAGCAAAGGAAAAGGACCAACAGAGTCAAAACAAGAGCAACAACCAAAAAGTTGTTGAAATATCTAAAACTTCATCAAAGGACTAATTAAAAAACTAATTTTATTTCAAAAATCGATCACCATGACATTTGTTCATGGTGCTTTTTTTATGCCTAATTTCTCTTTCGTGTTTACTATGTCAAGTTATTGCGGTAAAATAGTAGTTGAGCTAGATTATAATCATTATAAACTGGAGGAGTCAGTTATGTCAAAAATGAAAACATCACTTGCCCAGAAAATCAACGTTTTGCGGGCTAGTGTTATGGGTGCCAATGATGGGATCCTATCGGTTGCTGGAATTGTCCTCGGGGTCGCTGGTGCATCAACTAGTAATTGGGCAATTCTAATTTCAGGTTTAGCGGGAATGCTTGCCGGAACGGTATCCATGACGATGGGAGAATACGTCTCGGTTAACACCCAGAAAGATTCACAACGTCAGGCAATTGATCTTGTTAA
The DNA here is from genome assembly GCF_059900945.1 of Fructilactobacillus sp. X8R1C1. Classification (NCBI taxonomy): domain Bacteria; kingdom Bacillati; phylum Bacillota; class Bacilli; order Lactobacillales; family Lactobacillaceae; genus Fructilactobacillus; species Fructilactobacillus sp. X8R1C1. Next base: position 150,880 of record NZ_JBWXVH010000002.1, read on the forward strand.
ACAAGGCCTTAAAAATCATTATGATGACGAGTTTAACTACGTTAAAAATAAGTACCTTAAAACCGGAATGGCAAACGCCCTGGCTGAAAGAGCAACTTCCGAAATGATGCAAAAGGATCCCCTCACTACCGTGGTTCGTGAAAAATATTCATTTGATCGAAATGATTTCACTAATCCATATGCCGCTGCCATCGCATCAATGATCTCGTTTCCAACTGGATCAATTCTTCCCCTGGTAACTATTTTCGTTGCACCAGCGCAATATCGCGTGCTTGGGACCTACATTGCCATCGTCTTGGCACTTTCAATCACCGGATACGTTGCTGCCATCCTTGGAAACGCTAACCGGACTAAGTCACTAATACGAAACGTCATTTCGGGGTTAGTAACCATGACCGTTGCCTATCTTGTTGGTCGTTTAGTCGGATTAGCATTTTAGGAGGTAAGCAGATGCGTCTTCATTTAAAGAAACAACTAAAAGATAATAACGACAATACCATGGATGAGAAATTGAACAATCTCCGTGCCGGCGTTCTCGGATCAAATGACGGAATTCTCACCGTCGTTGGAGTCCTTTTTTCAGTTGCCGTAGCTACTACGAATCCCCTCACCATTTTCATTGCCGGACTATCGGATCTGCTTGCCTGTGCCTTTTCAATGGCAGGAGGAGAATATGCTTCAGTAAGTTCACAACGTGACACTGAGGAAGCGGCCGTTAAAACCGAAAGCAAGCTTTTAAAAACCAATTTCGATGATGAAATGGCAAGTGTCGTTCAATTTTACATGAGCCGTGGGGTTAGTAAAGAAACGGCAACTGAAATTGCAAGGGATCTATTATCAAAAAAACCGCTTGAAACGGTAGTGAGCGTCAAATATGACCTTCAGTTAGGGAAATATCTAAGTCCGTGGAGTGCCGCTTTCTCGTCGCTGTGTTCTGCTGCACTTGGTGGAATTCTCCCACTACTTGCCATGACGCTGCTTCCCGTCGGACTTCAGTGGCCTGGAACTATCATCGCTGTCATCATTGCTGTAGCTATCACCGGATTCTTAAGTGCCGAACTTGGGAATGGTCTGGTGAAGATTGCGGTAATTAGAAACGTCATCGTGGGAATCATTACCATGATCATTCACTATGGGATCGGACAATTCTTCTAACACATTTCTCATCTTTTAACATTAATTTTAAAATAAAATTACATTACGAGAACCTACATCAGAGTAAGGACATAGAACCCGTAAAAACCGGTGTGCCGCGCTTTATAAATGGTAGAAAAGTTGACATATACGGTTGTACTTGTTAAGTTGGTTAATGTAGATATTTTTACTTTAATTGTCAGTGTTAATCGAAAGGAGGAGTTCTGTGGCTCAAAATAATAATGAAAAAATCAAAGTTGATCACATCACTAAAATCTTTGGTCCTCATATTAAAAAAGCACAAGAACTTTTATCTAAGGGAGAAGATAAGGCTCAAATTCTTGAAGAAACTGGTAGTACAGTTGGAGTTGATAATGCTAACTTCTCAATTAAAAACAACGAAATTTTCGTTATCATGGGACTATCTGGTTCGGGTAAGTCAACCATGTTAAGAATGTTTAATCGCTTGATTGACCCTACTTCTGGATCCATCTACTTAGATGGAGAAGACATCATGAAGTTTGATAAGAAACAATTACTTAACCTTCGTCGTAAAAAAATGAGTATGGTATTTCAAGGTTTTGGCTTACTTCCTAACCGTACCATCCTTGAAAATGCTGCTTTTGGACTTGAAGTTCAAGACGTTGACAAAGAAGAACGTGAAAAAAAGGCCCACGAATCACTAGAGATGGTGGGTCTTCACGGATACGACGATAGTTATCCAACTGAACTATCTGGTGGAATGCAACAACGAGTTGGTTTAGCACGTGCCATCACTAATGATCCTGATATTCTTTTGATGGACGAAGCTTTCTCAGCTCTTGACCCATTGAATCGGCGGGAAATGCAGAATGAATTATTGGAACTACAACGGAAGTTGCATAAAACCATTATCTTTATCAGTCATGACCTAAATGAAGCACTAAGAGTTGGTGATCGGATCATGATGATGCACGATGGCGACGTCATTCAAGTTGATACACCAGAAGACTTACTTGATCATCCTAAAAATGATTACGTTAAGAAATTCATCGAAAACGTTGATCGTTCTAAGATTCTTACCGCATACAACGTCATGGTTAAGCCAAATACCGTTAATATCGAAAAAGACGGTCCTAAGTTAGCCCTTCGTCGGATGAAGGAAGACCAAATCTCAAGTATCTTTGTTGTTGATTCACAAGACCACTTCGTTGGAATTGTCGACGCTGATGACGTCAACGAAATGATTGATAAACACGAAAAAGATCTTCACATCGCATTAAAAACAAATGTTCCAACTACTGCTCCAAGTACACCAATCGGTGACTTGTTCAATGCCATCTCTAAATCACCAATCCCATACGCGGTGGTTGATGACGAAAAACATCTGAAGGGTATTATTTTAAGAAGTGCCGTTCTTGATGCCATGGCTACGAAGAAAGGAGGAGATAACTAATGAATAGTTTGTTATCTATCGCTAGCATTGGTGCAATTCCCATTGCCAAGTGGGTCAATGACTTTTTTGCTTGGTTAACTGGATTTGCTGGTTTCTTTAATGCAATTACGCTTTTCTTAAATACCGTTATGAACGGAATCCAATGGGTTTTTGACATTATCCCAATTTGGTTGTTTATTGTCATTATCCTACTTGGAACATGGTTCTTATTTCGCAAAACAAAGCACTGGGGCTTCATGCTCTTTGAACTTCTTGGCTTCCTTTTAATCTGGAACCAAGGATACTGGCGTGACATGACTCAAACTTTGGACTTGGTTCTGACAACCTGTCTTTTAATCGTCATCATTGGAGTTCCACTTGGAACCTGGATGGCTAAAAGTAAAATTGTGGAAACTATTGTGAGTCCAATCATGTCATTTCTTCAAACCATGCCAGCTTTCGTTTACTTGATCCCTGCCGTTGCTTTATTCGGAATCGGTCAAGTTCCTGGTGTATTTGCTTCCGTAATCTTCTCAATTCCACCAATCGTCAACATGACCAACCTTGGAATTAGACAAGTCCCAAGTGAATACCTTGAAGTATCGGAATCATTTGGTTGTACCGCATGGCAAAAACTCTTCAAAGTTCAGTTCCCACTAGCAAAACCAACCGTTATGTCAGGGATTAACCAGGGAATCATGCTTGCCCTCTCAATGGTAGTTATTGCTTCAATGATCGGTACAATGGGGCTTGGAGAAGCCGTTTACTTTGCCGTTGGTAGAAATGATGTTGGTACTGGTTTTGCAGCGGGTATCGCAATCGTTATTCTTGCCATTGTTCTTGATAAAATCAGTAAAGGCCTTGGTGGTGCCAATAAAGCTGATGCAAGAGCAAATAAATAATGAATAAAAAATTTACAAAATGGATTCTAGGAATCACTTCCGCGTTACTTTTAGCGGTAACTCTAACCGCATGTAGTGTAAATCCACCAAAGTACAATCCCAACGCTAAAGTTGGACCACAAGTTAACTACACAATAACTGGAATTGATTCCGGAGCCGGAATCATGTCATCAACCACCAAGGCGTTAAACACCTATGGACTTAAGAGGGAAAAATGGCAACTTCAGGCTAGTTCTACTGCTGCCATGCTTTCATCTCTTGATAAAGCGCTCAAGTACAAACAACCAATCGTAATTACTGGTTGGACCCCGCACTGGATGTTTCAAAAGTATCCTATCAAGTTCTTAAAAGATCCAAAGAACGCCTATGGTAAGGGTGAACACATTCAAACTATCATCCACAAGGGATTTGAAAAGAAAAATCCTGGGGCAACGAAACTTCTCAGACAATTCCACTGGAACGACGAATTAATGAGTGAAGTCATGTTTAAGATTGATAAGGGTGAAAATGCTGAAAAAGCATCAAAAGAATTCATCAATAAACACCCCGAACTAGTTAAACAGTGGCTTAACGGTGTTCCTGAGGGACACGGTCAACCCGTTAAACTGGTCCTCGTTTCCTGGGACTCTGAATTGTCATCATCCAACGTGGTTGCTCAAATGCTACGGATGAAGGGTTATAAACCAACCCTTTCAGCAATGGAAGCTCAACCAATGTGGACGGCCCTTTCAACTGGATCGGCCGATGCTTCAACTGCTGGTTGGTTGCCAACAACGATGGCACCGATGTACAAGAAGTACAAAAACAACGTTGAAATCGTTGGTACCAGTATTGACAAGGCTAAAGTTGGCTTAGCTGTGCCGAAGTACATGAAGAACGTTAACTCAATTGAAGACCTAAAAAAATAAATAATCGAAAAAAATGAGTCTCATGAACAACATTCATGAGACTTTTTTGATACCATTTAATTATGAGAAAAAATTCGAAAGGACAATGACTATGACTAACAAAGAATTTCCAATTGATAAGTCAGAACTAAAAACCGACTTCTATGACGCCATTAATGGAGCATGGATTAAACAAGCAACCATCCCGTCTGATCACTCTTCAACCGGTGGTTTCATGGATCTAGTTGATGATATCGACAAGACCTTAATGAAGGATTCAGCGGACCTATCAAGTGGAAAGTTACCTGCTAAAACCCCCGAACTCGAAGAATACAAAAAGTTCTATAACATGACTAATAACTTCAAAAAGCGTGATGAAGATGGCGTTAAGCCTTTAAAGCCAGTCCTTGACCGAATCAGTAATCTGGAAAATTACAATGATTTAAACGATCAGCTCCCCGATTGGATCCTTTCTGGACTCCCAACCCCATTTTCATTGGGACTTGATCCTGACATGAAGAATGCGAAAGTGAACGCCCTCTTTGCGAGTGGACCTTCCCTTTTTATGCCAGATAAAACTTACTACGAAAAAGATAATGAAGCGGCCAAAACCTTAATGCCAATCTTCATTCAAATGACCACCAAGTTATTTGAAATGGCTGGATATAGTGAGAACGACAGTCAAAAGATCGTTGAAAATGCGGTTGAATTTGATCGCTTAATCGCCCCAAACGTCAAGTCAGCTGAAGAAGCTGCTGACTACAGTAAAATGTACAACCCAGAAAGTACCGACGAATTAGCTCGGTCAACCAATGCCTTGAACCTAAAGGAAGCCATTAACCAATTAGTGGGTACCCTTCCTGAAAAGATCATCGTCACCGAACCCCAATTCTTTAGTAATCTTTCCGAACTTTTAACTTCATCTCACTTCCAGCTTATGAAGGACTGGATGCTTGTGAAGACACTTAATGGGTACAGTGGCGCTCTCTCAGACGAATTCCGGGTTGTTGGTGGGACCTATAGTAGATCGCTCTCAGGCAAGAAGGAAGCCACTAATAAAAAGAAGGCCGCCTACTACCTTGCATCAGGAACTTTTGATCAAGTGGTTGGTGACTACTACGGTAAAAAACACTTTGGTGAAAAAGCCAAAGCTGACGTTCATCAAATGGTTGATAGTATGATCGACGTATATAAAAACCGACTTTCAAACAACCAATGGTTAAGCGACGACACTAAGAAGATGGCAACTAAAAAGCTTTCTACCCTTGGAGTTCAAGTCGGATATCCTGATGAACTAGATCCGCTTTACAAGAAATTTCACGTTACCGAGGAAAAAGATGGTGGCACGGTTTTAAGTAACCTACTTAACTTTGAAAAAATTGCCAACCAAGACGAATTCTCAAAGTGGAACAAACCAGTGGAAAGAGAACGTTGGGAAATGAGTGCCAACACCGTGAATGCTTACTATCATCCCTTTAAAAACATCATTGTCTTCCCGGCCGCCATTCTACAAGCACCATTTTACAGTTTAGATCAACCCGAAAGCGCTAATTATGGCGGAATCGGAGCGGTTATGGCTCATGAAATTTCACACGCCTTTGACAATAATGGCTCTTTATTCGACCAGTATGGTAACCTGAATAATTGGTGGACCAAGTCCGATCACGAACACTTCTCCAAGTTAGCCCAGAAAATGATTGACGAATTCAACGGCATTCCATTTGCGGGTGGTAAAGTTAACGGTAACCTGACCGTCTCAGAGAATATCGCTGATGCGGGTGGTCTTAGCTGTGCTGAAGAAGCCGCTAAAAATGGTGATGACACTGACTTATACCAGTTCTTTACCAACTGGGGTCGGATTTGGCGAATGAAAGCCACCTCAGAATACCAGAATCTATTACTATCAATTGACGTGCATGCACCTGCTCCACTTCGAGCATCTGTTCAAGTTAAGAATCTTGATGACTTTTACACAACTTTTGACGTAACCGCCAAAGATCAGATGTACTTAAAACCTGATAAACGAGTTCAAATCTGGTAGGATGTAAGTGAAAAATAGAACAGATGGGAGTGCATAATATGAAACTTACTGATTATATCGATAAACAAATTCAATTCTTAGACCAACAATTACAAGATGCTAAAGACAAGAGTGAAGTTAAGGGTCAATACCTCATTGAATCAAAGATTAACGAACTTCAAGCATTAAGCCGTGCCGTTGAAAAAGGTGTCGTTAACCAACTCTAATTAAAACAAAAGCGAGATCACATTAATTTGTGATCTCGCTTTTTGTTTGATTATTCAGCGAACAGGAATCTTTCAATAATTCTTGAAGCCATCTGATTGTTTAATAACTTACTGTGTTGACCTGATCTTCCGCTTACTTTAATTTCCTGATAGTCAGAGCCCGGGACAAGCTTTCTTAATTCACGAGCAGACGAAGTAGTAACTCGTCCGTCAGATTTATTTGTCTTGCTCAATTGTCCGTAAACGTTGAGGACACTCACACCCTTCGGAAAACTCTTAGAGGCATCCTTTAATTCACTAACTTTCGGGTAGCGATGGTTCATAACATCAGTTACCGGCATGATGCCCTTGTATGGTCCACCAATTGATATGAACTTGGTCAGTCGCATATGATTCGATTCTTGACCATATGCCACGGCGTTCTGATAAATCGTTAGACTCCCAGAACCAAATCCTAAAGCATTATATTGTTGATAATGGTACTTATGATTTAAATGAACGAGAATCTCATTCAGCCACTTCGCCTGAATTACCGTGGAAGCAGTATTGTCGGTAAAGTTGACCTTGATAATCGGATACTTAGCGTGTACATTTCCGTTAGGATGGTAATAAATCTTACCGTCCGGATAAACATTAATCTTCATGGCATACTCGCCGCCCTCACGACTAGAAGTAACCGTCAGGTGGTTAGCAGCCTTGGAAGTTTTATTTAGGTCTGATACAAATAAAATGGGGGTGTGTTCGCCACGCTTTACACCATCAACGTTGATCCCAAATTCAATAAAAAGAAAACCAGCCACAACAATGGCAATTCCAATCGCAAATAAAAAAATGTTTTTCTTTGCTGCTTTTTCCAAAAAATCACTCTTCCTTTGTTCATAAATTAGGAATCCCAGTGACACAAAAATCCCGCACAAAAAATCCGGAACACGCAAGCACCGGTTTCCAAATAATAATACACAATTGTGTATGAAACATAGTCTTATTAGATTTATAGCTCATCTTGTTTTCTTCCGGCAAAAAAGAAATAAAGACAGATACCAATGATACCCAACAACAATATTAACATAACCAACCAGAAGATGCTCTTTGAAACCGCTTTATTTATTGAATGAGTCGCTGAAATTGGGTTATTGACAGTAAACCCACGCGTAAAGTTCCAGACCTTAGTTCCCTTAAATTGAGGATCATTAGAAATCATTTTTAAGTGAAGCAAATAGCGTCCGTTCGGTAATTGGTTAGCGGACTTAGGAACCAGGTAATTAAACGAACTATTAGGCGCGATTACGGCATCAAAAGTTGTATGTGAGTCTAAAGCATTCATACTGTTAATCGGTGTAACGTCAGTCTTAATCTTGGTTTTTCCAAGCACCGCCGCCCTGTCATTTGATAACTTGACTTCCATCAAATTAGGATTACTAGCATTCAGCATCTTAATCCCATTCATTTTGATGTTAGCAGGTTGTTTTCCGTGTTTTAACTGAATTCCAACCGAATATGAATACAGTGAATTGACTGGTGATGACGACTGGTTGCCATTATCTTCGACAACGTAAAGGCCACCAAGAATGGTTCCCTTGAAGTCTTGAAATCGCCTGTCATTCGGAACATTTAGATTTAAAACAACGGTTTGCTTTTGTTGCGGTTGAAGTGAAACCGACTGATCGGAAGTTTTAGCAAAAGTTACCAACTTCTCAATCGGAAATTGACGGTTATTAGTTTTCTCTTTATTAGCGTAACTAATCGTAGGAGCTCCAGAAGTAGTAGCGGGATTAACTCCCAATTTAACCTTTAATGGCATGTTAGTGCTTCGGTTAATCAATTTGATTTTTAGCTGTTGTTTCATCCCAGGAGTTGCCTTAATATCGAAATAATCAGCCCTTTTTTGTTGGCCTTTCACATCTTTAATCTGAGGAAGAACTTCCAGTGGGACCTGATTTTGTGTATCGGCCTGGGTAAAAACACTTCCAAGTAAGAAGAAAAGAACAAAAGCACCGAGTGCAACCATCATCACCATTAATCTTTGAACTACTTTCATTATAACGCCACTCCAATTTCCAAGTTTAATCATTCATTACGCACAAAAGACGACAACAATTCTTAAATTATCATCGTCTTAATCATTAGTCGCCCTCAGAAGGACCGTGAGACAAGTTCCAAGTCAGCGTTCCACTAGAGTTCTGTGAATTGCCACCAAGGCCCGCTTTATTATCCCTTAAAACTTCTTCATCTAGGTTCAATTTAATGTTATCCAAATTCCAAAATGTCTGATAGGTTGAATTATCTAAACTCACATCATTACTTGAGACAATCGGGGTTTCCTGTCCATTAAAGTTAATGAGGTCGGAAAGATTGTTTCCCGTTTTACTCCACTGCGTAAGTCCCATGCCACTTGGGGTACTTAATTCTTGGAGAAAACCATCACCAAGTGGGGACCCACCCAAAAGTAACGATGCATCATTTAACAGGTTTCCTTGATTATCATTTGCTGTAGCCGTAACCGATAAGTTCCAACCGTCATCATTTATTTCGCTACCAACAGAATTAGTAAACTGGGTAAAGATCCCTGGCTTCGAACTATTTGGATTGTAAGCTAACGAAGTTCCCTGCTCAGAAATTGGAACCGCCAAATGACCATTAATCGGTGACACATTCCCACCGTTCATGTTAAATTGCATGCTTTGAGGAACTGCGTCGAGTCTTAACATTGCCGGATCATTATTGTCAGCAGGGTTGTTAGCTCCCGCAACTTGGTCACCCGGATCGACATTTTGTGGAAAGCCATTGTCATCCTGTGTTTGCGGTTGATATGGATTAATCACCCCTGGGCTATTAACACCGTCAACTGGTTCTGGGGTCTCCTTCGTGTAAAACCAACTGGAATCATTATATCCAGCGGCAAAAGCCGTAATGGTTTCGTTCGCAGTCAGGTAGGTTTGCTGTCCGTTCTTTTTAGGCAACGTATAATTGAAGTGCCCGTTAGAATCAGTCTTAGCGACGTACTCCCTTTTGGAAATATTATCAGGAGCTTTGGGTTGAAACATTGGATATCCAAAGGCGTAACCATCATTTGGGATACTATCGTTGTTACCAACATTGGGTTGGATATTCGGATCACCAGTTAAACTAACATACGCATCTGCATAGGGAGCACCGTTGTCATCCGTGACGGTTCCGTCAATCTGGTACGAGTACTTCGAATCCCTTGCATCATTTAAGGAATGGTCAAACTGCAGGTTACCTTCGGACTGGGAAGTCCCCACCTTTAAACGAGAATATTGATATGGATCAAACGAAGTGGGTTGAAAGGTATCATTTGGATACGACCAGCCACTAGCCGGTGATTGTTCCCAGCTCCACTGAGGCGAACCGTCATTATCATGATTAGTTAAGTTCCAAGCTGAGAATGGTTGATTAGCACCAAACTCAATCTGTCCACTCCCGGTTGTACGACCGCGATTAACCGAAATAATTGGTTCGTTAACCGGATGACTATAATTACTCATCCGCAGATCGCCATACCCTAGTTTACGTAAATCAACGTTCCCAGTTAGCGACTGAATTGCCATTCTTGAGTCATTATTTTGAACATTTTTATCAATGTTTAAGGTTGGCTGTTGATCAGAACCTGGGTCAAGTTCAGCAACCTGATTAGGAGCAAAGGTAATGTCACCGTTAGCAAATATGCCTGGACGATTAGTTGCTGGGCTTCCGTAACCATGATAACTATTGACCGTTAGGGTTGAACTCCCAATATTAATTCCAGATTGAGCACTACTATTTGCTCGATTATAAGAAGTGATGGCCGTATGACCAGGCGTCATATCAATATTAACCTTGGAGTAATTACCAATACTAAAGTCATTTTGGTTATTTCCACGCCCCAGATCAAATCCAGAAGTTTGACCTGAACTGTTGCTATTACCACCACCAACTGAGTTTTTAGCGGTCGCATCCATATCGACATTGACATTGTTACCAATCGCAATCTGACCCAGATTAAAAGGTTGACCAGTATTAGGATTAGTGGGAACATTTTGAATCCGCTGATCCCATCGTTCGTCTCCCCAGTCACCAATTTCAAAATTAGGAAGAGAAGAATTGTTATTACTGGTGGTTTTAACGTTAGTTGGATTGGAACTGTCATTACTGTCGGCAATCCACAATGCACATGCTTCCATCAGTTGTTGACCACCAAAGGAAATATTAGAATTAGTTCGCCCCATCGCTGAATACCGATTAACCTGGTTCAACCGGATTTGGCCCTTTAAAACGTCTAATCCACCATAGTTAACAAACGGTTGAGAACCAGTATACGAATAATTGGTGTAAGTTTGTACATCACCATGAATTCCACCGTTGCTATCACAAAACATCCCATAATAATTACCACCATACACGTTCAAGTTGTTAACCTGAACGTCTGGAAACTGGGATGTCCCATTCGAATTGCTTCCATTATTTCCATGCCAATCAAAACTATTACCGCCTAAATCAACCGTTGGACCATTAACGTGTTGATCGTCCGGATTACTATTAGAAGCGGTAACTTGTCCGTCGACCACCAGATTACCACTTAGACGAGAAGCAGCCTGGACCTGTCGCATTCCGGTATCAGGAGCGGCAAAATCATTTGCAATTAAAATATGATCGACGTTTGAATTCTGGATGGCCGCAACAAAACTACTCCAGTCGCCCACTGAGACAGTCGATAAATCAGCCGTTTTAATTTGCGCAGCCGACAACTTGGTGGCTGGCACGTACTTACCCGCCTTAAAATCACTTTCGTCATTCTGACTTTCTTGCATTAATTGTGTGTACTTACCATTCTTTTGGTCCATATCATGGTTACTTAGGGTTTTTGTCTTCTGGTCGTTTCCAGATGACGCCTGATCCGGGTTATCACTATTTGGACTTGTCTTTTTAAACGAACTGCTTTGACTAGTGGAATGAGCATGACTAGCTGATGAACTAGCTGTTTGAGGATTACTTTCGGCCTTTACTGAAGCAGAACGATTTAAACTCGTTGTATACACGAGTAGAATCGTATAAGCCACTATAAATAATATGGTCACTCCACCGATAGTTACTCGTTTAATCCACTTGTCTTTTTTCACCGTTCATTCCTCCCTGATTTAAGACTTACACCTTGTGTTTTCGATGATTAAATATTACTAGAGATGCCAAAATTGTGACAATCAGGCCTAACGCAACTATAATTCCGATCATAATCAAGAGTGTTCGATCTGAAAATGTCCTGATGTAGTCAACCGGACTAACGATAAATTCCCTTTGTAATTTAACGTGACTAGGTGATTCATTAACTGAATTCTTACCACTGAGATTAACGGTAGCAACGTACCTACCGGGCAATAATTGCTTATTTAGCGGTTGTTTGATCGCAAATTCACTGTTGGGCGCAACCTGACCCCTTCTAATCTTGGTACTTGTCATAATTCGGTTCAGCGTCACGTTCTTCAATGTTGCATTAGCCTTCACGTCATCTAACATGGCCGGTTTTTTATTTACTAGTCCAAAAGTAAACATTGCATGTTTGACAGCATCCTTCTTGAGATCGTTTTTGGTTGCCTTAATCTCACTACCTTGCGGTTTCCCTTTTCTAACTTCAATCGGGATGGTGTAAGAAAATTGATTATTAATCTCACCCTTAACTGCCGGCGCATCTTGTGTAAAAGTTACTGCACCAAGAATTTCGCCATTAAAGTCGCGAAACTTATCATTATTTAAGTTGAGGGACATCTTCACGATCCGAGTTTGCCTGGGAGCTAACTGAAAATCACGATCACTTAACTCATTAAATGAGACCACTTGGCGCATGTTAACGGGTAATCCACGAAACTGACTTTGATTATTATTAAAAAATAACGCCAACTTAGATGATGTGGACGCAGAATCAACTCGGGTGCTAATCTGACAAGCGTTGGTTTTACTTAAATTAGTTATCGAGATGGCGATGGGATAATCACGTGCTTGGTTAGTTATAATCTGGTAGTATGAATTATCATGTGACACATGATAACTGTCATCAATCTTGACCTGGATTGGGGTCGTACTGCTCATACTAGCAGCCGAAGTCGTCAAAGTGGCCAAGACTACCACCATAAATAAAGCAATCAGCGTGATTAATAGTGATTTAACGAACTTTTTCATAATTAGGGTCCTAACTTTTTAGTGAACCTGAGGAGCATAATTCCAATCAATTGTGCCGTTGTATTCATTATCTTGACTAGGGACTTTATCATAGCCAGTAAAACTATTACTATTAAACGGAACTTCCAGGCGGAAATCTCCTAACGTCCATGCTAATTCATACACGCCAAACGAACCAACCGGAGTCATTGACTGATCAGCGGGGCCATTATTAGTATTCGACAACATTACCGGAGCATCTGCATCAGTCGTAATGGTGGTAGTTCCAATGTTGTCTGGTGACGCTGGTTGTGAGAGATTATTGTACACAGCATCCCTAATGTCATATTGAAACAGTTGGGTATTCTTTAATTCAATGTACGCTCCGGGAAGGGCATCTCCATCACCGTTAACAAACCCGTTTCCATTCCCATCGGCTTCAAGCGTGGCCTTTAACTCCATTGGTCCGGTATCACCAAAGTCATGAACTTGGACAAACACAAAGTTATTCTGACTTCCATCTTTAGACGTGCTAGAGCCACTTGAAGTTAACGGACTATCCGCAAAATGTGGGTCACTGAGAGCCTGAAAGGTTAAATCTTTGGGGACATAATCGACGGCATCTTGATCATTATTCTCACCAGCCGCTCCATTAGCACCAATGTTGGAATTGTCACTTGGTGTAAAAGGATTGATGATTGGGACATTAAATCTTCCCTGCACGTTTAGGCCAACGTTGGTATTATTATTTTGGGAATAATCAATTAACCCATCGGCTTTTACAATTATGGAAAATAGGCACACTAACAAAACCATGCTGCATAGAAAAAGCCCTACATATTTTACTTTTGCTACCAAACTCGTCGCCTCTTTTATCTCAAAGAATAAAAAGTAATCTTCTTTAACAACAACTTGTTAACTAAACCAGATATCTTGCTTCATATTTTAGAATAATTATTAATTTATCACTTAATTAATTGATATTGTAACACGATCCCCATCAATCTTTAAATTTTATAAAAATAAATGTGATGTTCTTTCACAAAGACGTCGGTTAATTTATGATTAGAAATAATAGGCCCAGTAGTGATATATTAGAGGTGTGAGATTTTAACTAAATTTGGTAATTAAAAATTATTTTTACGCTTTATTTAATTTTAATTATTGAAGAAAAAATAATTTATCCAACTAATAAAAGGAGATATTCACTTGATTACTTTAAAATCAGATCGTGAAATTAAAAAAATGGCCGAGTCTGGTGCAGTTCTTGCTGGTGTCCACAATGGTTTGAAAAAAATCATTAAGCCGGGCGTTGATACTTGGGAAATTGAAGAATTTGCTGATAAGTACATTACCGACCACGGGGCTACTCCATCAGAAAAGGGCTTTGACGGCTATAACTACGGGACTTGCATCTCAATCAACAATGAAGTTGCCCATGGAATCCCGCGTCGGGGCTTAAAATTAAAGGAAGGCGACATTGTCAAAGTTGACATGTGTGTCAATAAAGACGGTTTTGAAAGTGACTCCTGCTGGTCATACGCGGTTGGTGAAGTCTCACCAAAGATCAAGAAACTCATGGAAGTTACTAAAAAAGGACTATACCTTGGCATTGACCAAGCTCAAGTTGGTAATCGAATTGGAGACATTGGTGCTGCCATTCAACACTACGTTGAAGACGAAAACCATATGGGTGATGTCCGAGAATTAATTGGACATGGCATCCAGCCTTCCATTCATGAAGATCCAGCTGTTCCAGCTTATGGGGTTGCCGGTCATGGAATGCGTCTCAGACCAGGCATGACCATTACCATTGAACCAATGGTTAACCTCGGTACTTGGAAAATCAAAGATGATTATGATAAAAAAGACGATTGGACCTACTACGTTAGCCAAGATGGTTCATACTCAGCTCAATACGAACACACCTTAGCAATCACCGAAGATGGTCCTAAAATTCTCACTTCTCAGGATCACGTTGCTGACGCTAAATACATGTTCAAAAAATAAAAGTAATTAAAATGGATCCGAAATCATTAAGAATTTCGGACCCATTTCTTTTTTGTTCTCCATTCTGTTTCGCTATGCTAAGATGGATTTGTTTCAGACTAAATCAGGAATGAAAGGTGGACCAAAAATGAAAAAATCAATCAAAATTGTGGGAACACTAATGGTATTATTAATTTCAATGATTGCCTTTAGTTCTCTCACGAGCTCGACCACTGAAGCTGATCAGAAAGTTGACCCTAACATTGGTTTTCGTTATGAACACCCCACCGCCAAATACTATATTCGGAGAGGAACTCCCCAATCGTACCAAACTATCATTGAACAAGCTGCCAGAAACTGGAATAAAACGCACGCTTTTACCTGGATTCGTTCCAAAACCAAAGTTCCGACAACCATTGGTACTACCAATAGTAATACTGGCTTCTGGAAGGGCAATCGGTACGCTGGAGTTACTTTAAATCTCACTAAAACCGTCAACGTTAAAAATCACACTTATCAGTCAGGTGCCAAAATCACGCTCAATCCGCGGGTAATGAGCAACATGGAATACACTTACAAGCAGCAACTACTAACAACCGAACACGAATTTGGTCATGCAATGGGGCTTAAGCACAATCACGCTCAAGAAAGTATCATGTTCCCAAATGACACCTACTATAATTCACTTGATCCTAATCAGATTGGTCTTAGTGACATTCATGGTTTAAAAAACCTGTACAATGAAAAATAAAACAATTTTAAAGGGATGCTACTTTATGAAAGTAGCATCCCTTCCTTATTTCCATCCGTATGTTTTTAAATCCATATCACGCTTAGGTATCTTAGACACATAAGGGTTCCCTTTAACGTAGAAACGATACGGCTTGTCCGTCCAAGTTCCTCGGTCACTAACCCCAATTCGTCCCGATTCGACCACTTCTTTTGGGACTTTCACATGATCAATGTCTAAGTCAAGGGCGGTGTTACCAAGCTCAATCAAGTTCATATCCTTGTCA
Source organism: Fructilactobacillus sp. X8R1C1 (assembly GCF_059900945.1). NCBI lineage: Bacteria > Bacillati > Bacillota > Bacilli > Lactobacillales > Lactobacillaceae > Fructilactobacillus > Fructilactobacillus sp. X8R1C1. Next base: position 166,619 of record NZ_JBWXVH010000002.1, read on the forward strand.
TAAATCCCCAAGGCATCCATTAATTTTCCCGGGCCATTAGTCAATTCAAAACCATTTTTCTTACGATTTTGTTTCATCAAGTCAATCCCTTGATAAGGTTCGATTCCACGAATCAAAATTCCCTCTGGTACGTCCTTAGCCTGAGCAGCAACGTCCAAACAAAGTCGACCATGAATGGAGTAGATATAAATCGTGCCAGGAACACCATACAAGGCTTCGTTCGATGGGGTCCTTTTCCCCTGATAGGCATGCGCTGCTGAATCTCTTTGTCCCAGGTAGGCTTCCGCTTCGGTAACGTATCCGCTCATCAACCCCTTTGGAGAATGATAAACCAGTAACGTTCCAAGCATCTTTTTAGTAATCTCATCGGTGGTACCTTCATTAAAAAAATCTCTTAACTTATCTGACAAAACCCTTACCTACCCTACCTCTTATTAAAAACTTTAGACTAACGAATGATAATCGTTGAAATTTTAGACTGCTTAACCAGTTTAACACTAATACTACGATTACCGTGTTCACCGGTCGCATCAGCTCCACAAATTAAGAGATCTGCCTTAAACTTGGGAGCAATGGCATCCAAAATTTCATCGTCAATGTTCCCACCAACCGAAATAATGGGGGTTACGTCCTCCACGCCAGCGTCACTTGCTCGATCGGTGTAATTACCAACCACTTCTCGTAAATGATCCCGTTTTGCTTCGATTTTACTTGGTGTTAAAGAATCATAAATATTAATATCATTATTTTCTAACACCGAGCAAATTCCAAGTGCCGCATGAAACTTAATGGCAATAGTAACTGCGTAACGAAAAGCCCGTTGCGTTGACTTACTATCGTCGGGATCAACTGTCAATAAAATCCTTTCAAATGTCAATGGTTTAAATTTTTCCATTGTCTTCATCCCCTTTCAATAACATCATATCATTAATTTTATGATTTTTAATAAAAAAATAATCAGTAGCAACCCACTGATTATTATTAACTCATTATTCTTTATTAGGATCAGGTAGCGACGCTTCACCAGCACCATTTTGAGCGTCTTCAATACTTTTTACCATTTTTTTAGCATGAATACGACGCATCTTTTCCTTTTTTTGTTTAATTCTTAAATTGTCCATTGCTTTATTTTTAAGCACGATTCCTTCATCATTTTTAACCATGTGGTAAATCGATATCAATATCATGATACATACGAACATTAATGGAAATCCAGCAATCGCACAGAAGGTCTGGATGGTACTAAATCCTCCGACAACTACTAGTCCAAACGAGAATAAGACAAAGACAACAACCCATGTCATTCGGTTAAACTGGGTTGGTTCCTGTCCCTCCTTTAACCCTAAACTTGTAAATGAGGAAACAATGAAAGCTGAGGACGAGATGGTCGTCGCCAGAAAGATAAAACACGAAATACAGTAAACGACAAAAACAATTACCTTAAAGGGCAAACTGGATAATACAGCAGTAATGACAGCAGCCTGACCCTGCGTATTCAAAATATGAACCAAGTTAATCTGGCCGGTCCTTTGTAACCATAACGAATAGCCACCAAGAATTGCATAAAAACTTAAACATCCTACTGAACCGTAACCAAGCATTCCAATCAAAGTGGAACGAATGGTTCGTCCTTTAGAAATACGAGCAATAAAGAGTCCCATGACCGGCATGTATGACAGCCACCAGCCCCAGTAGAAAATCGTTTCCAGTTTGGCAACATCCGCAGTTCCATTGGGAATGGTATTAGTCGACATGGAAACAAACTTATCAGCCAAGAGTCCCAAACTGTTGGTCTCTGAACTTAAGATATAAATAGTTGGACCAACTAACAGGACAAAGGCTAAGAAAATAATGGCTGTCCAAATATGGGCATCACTCAAACGATCAATTCCACCATTTAATCCCTTATAAACGGTCCAGGCAAAGATCACAAATAGCACCGCAAAGAGCGCAGTTTTAAGTTCCAAATTATCTGGAATCCCTAATAAACGACTTAAAACATTAGAAATAATGGGAATTTCCATTCCAACCGATGATCCAACACCACCCATAATTCCAAAGACAACCAGAAAATCAACTAGCTGTCTGGTGTAATACTTCCACCTAGCCTCACCTTGAATAAAATCAATGGCAGAGCTAAGGCGTTGTACCTTGCCGTGTTTAACAAATAGAATATAAGCAATGGCAATCGTAGCCGGGGCAAACATCATCCATGCCATTGGTCCCCAGTTAAACTGACCAAACATGTGCGCATAATTATAAGCACTCTGTGAAAATGGTTTAGCCCCAAAGGGAGGATGCTGCAAGTATCGAAGCGGATCCACCATACTCAACATTAAAATGCTGGCATCAATTGCGGTCGCAAAGACCATGCTGCCCCATTGCAAATCACTATACTCTGGTTTGGAGTGGGGCTCTCCCAAGCGGATAGCACCATACTTTGAAAAGATTAACCACATAAAAAATAAGAAGTTAATTATGTAAACCACCATATAGGCCCATCCCATTTGATTAGTGATCCAATTTAAGGCTACCGCTAGTACTCCTTGCAACTTGGAACCACCAATAATCAGAATGATTGAACCAATTCCAAAAATTAATAAGGTTGGAATAAAGACGAATTTATCAATATTAAATTTTTTAAAAATAAAGAAATCCCTCCAAACGCTTTTTTCACAACAAAAAACGCTATGTATGGTGCTCATAGAGCCACTTGCATAGCGTTGTAAAGGTCACACAAATGATAATTACTTATCTTTCACTATCATTATACACAACTAAGATAATAAGTAAAATTCACTAATTATTGTCAATCTTTTTTAATACTTGAGCTGGATTTCCGACTAAAACCACATCGTCTCCAAACGATTTGGTGACAACAGCTCCAGCACCAACCACCACATTGTTTCCGAGTGTCACGCCGGGAACAATGGTGACATGACCACCAAACCAGGCATTATCACCAATTGTAATTGGGGCCGCCATTTCAACATCTGCAACCCGTTCCTTAGCATTCAAAGGATGGACGTTTGTATAAAGTCCACAATTAGGACCTATGTAACAATTTTTACCAAATGTGATTGGAGCCGTATCAAGCAGCGTTAATCCGTAGTTAGCGTAAAAGTTGTCCCCGATGTAAATATTAAAGCCATAATCAAACTCCATCCCAGTCTCAACAAAGAATCTTGGTCCGCTCTTTTTTAACAATGATTGAATCAGTTGGTTCCGCCTCTCATTATTAGGGGTATTATTAGCCTCCTGCAACTGCTTTCGACAAAGGATCCTTCGACTAATCAGTTCTTTATCAAATTGATTATAAGATTCTCCCTTAGTCATTTTTTCTCTTTCACTCGTCATTGAATCACTCCTTTTAGGTCTTAACCTTATTATTAGGAAAATTTACATTTTGTCCATAGTCTGATTCAATTTCTCGTCCACGAAGACGTTTCCTTTATTTGTGGCGTGACCCTTCGTCCAACCAAATTGGATGTTAGGAAACTGTTTCAATAAATCATCCAATTGTTGCCAGAGTTCCTTATTTTTAAGTTCTCCGCCACTACGTTTCCATCCGCGCTTTTTCCACCCGTCAATCCAGTGCTTAGTAATGGCGTTTAAAACGTATCTTGAATCGCTGACAACCCCAACACTCTGGTCGTTAAGCTGATGATCAAACAACCATTTCAAAGCTTTCACGAGTGCCATGATCTCCATTCTATTATTAGTCACCCCATACTCACCGCCTGAATCAACGTGCTGACCGGTCGGAGCGTCAATTAGGTATGCCCACGCCGCCTTATCGTTTGATTTGACGTGACCACCAGCAACATTACCGTGATTTCTGGAACCACCATCGGTAAATACAATGATGGTTGGGCGTTTACCTACTTTACTTTCCACCGGATGGTTTTCAAATTGAACCCCATATAAGTACGCACCAGCTTCTCTTTTAGTTACAAAACTTTTATACTCAGCTCCCGAAAATCCATCAACTTGCTTTTTAGTGAGTTCCCACGTTGGATAAATTCCAGGGTGTCTCCCCTGCTTTACCGCGTAATACTTCTTATTCTTTGCCATTTTAGCTCCATTTGAATTAAAATCTTAATTAATTATTACATTTAATCATATCGTTTTGCATTTTGTAATATTTATGCGAAAATAACATACAGGAGGGGATTCATACAATGGCTGACATAGCTGCAAAATTAATTACAGTTGATCAAGCGTTAGCAATGCTCAAGGACCGTCATGCTCAAAAAAATGAACGTTTTCCCAAGTTAATGACTCCCGGTAAGTACATTCTACCAGATTACTTCTTAACTAGAAAAAGGGAAGCGTTTAAGATTAGAAAGCATACTTTCTTAAAGCGGCGCTCCCGCTCATACGTTGCTTTCGATTCAGAGAATGGTCAGACGCTTTGGTTGCACAATTTCCCTAGTCTATCAGAAGCATTATTCTGGTTAGATACCGGTCTTAAACCGGCCGATTCTGATTCAGGATCTTCATTCAAAGAATGGAAACAAGAGCATGCAAAAGAAATTGAAGGCATGAAAGACCAGCTTAGACAAATGCCAAAACCTAAAAAAAGTAAACCAAAAAAAGCTAAAAAGGGTAAAAAGCATTAATATCAAAAGTCCCGAGTTGAATTTGGGTTTTTGATTAACTAATTTCACAAAAAAGCACCGCTCAATCAAATGAGGGGTGCTTTTTTGTAGCTGCTGTGGCTGGGCTCGAACCAGCGACATCTTCATTAACAGTGAAGCGTTTCTACCAACTGAACTACACAGCAATAATGAATTACTTAATTTGTTGTTCACAAGTATACACAGTTATTAATTAACTGTCTACTGTTTTATCAAATTATTTTAAATAAAAAAAGTTCTGCGCTAAAGAAACGCAGAACTCAACTCTAATCTATTTTCGCAGCTGTTCGTTTGGGTAAATGATAACCTTTAAAGAGTTCGATTTATCCGTTCTTGATTTTTCAAGAGCCGCTTTCGTTTCATCTAGTGGATAAAAGTTAGTTAATAGATTATCAACCTTATCAGTGGTTTTAGCTAAAATCTTTAATCCAGTCTTGTAGTTGTTACAGTATCTAAAGATCCCCATAATGGTGGTTTCATGATCAGTCATGAACGGAACATCCAGTGGCGTTTGGTCGGTTGTTGGGACACCAATGTAGGCGACTTTACCACCCCGCTTTAGCGCGTGAAGTGAAGTTTGTTCACCTGGAACTGATCCTGAAGCGTCAATGGCGTAATCAACGCCCTTGCCATTTGTGATGGTCTTAACTTCGTCTAAAACATCCGCATTTTTAATGTTAATTGCATGAGTAGCTCCCAGCTTCTTGGCGGTATCAAGTCGGAGTTGCTCGGTATCACTGACAATGATGGTGTCAGCACCATGGGCCTTTGCGGCTAAGATCGCAAGCAATCCAACGGGACCCATGCCAGAAATGAGAATTGTTGAACCAACGTCAACTCCTAATTTTTGTGTAGCATGGACGCCAACTGACAATGGCTCATTTAGAGTCGCCTCTTCATAAGAAACGTTTTCAGGAATGTGATAAACAAAGTCTTGTGGATAAACGATGAATTGAGTTAAATCACCATCAACTGGCGGGGTTGCCATGAATTGCATGTTAGGACAGAGGTTATAATGGCCCGTTCGACAAGCCTCACAATGACCACAGGGAACACCCGGTTCCATTGCGACTCGATCACCACGTTTAAAGTCGGTTACTTGATCACCCACTGCTACAATCACACCAGAACTTTCATGTCCTAAGATTAAGGGTTTTTTAACCACAAAATCACCAATGTGTCCTTGGTCATAGTAGTGAACATCTGAACCACAGATTCCAACCGCCACAACTTTAATCAAAACATCAGTTGGACCCATTTTCTTTAACTTAGTGTCCTTCATATCAATATCAAACATTTTTTCTAAGACCGCACTTTTAGTGGTCTTAGGCATATTATTTTTGTCATAGTCGGGAATTTTTACATCAGTCATGATTTTCAGTCTCCTTTATTAAGAACTCATTTACAAAAATCATTTTAGGTTAGAAACCTACAACTCCCATTTTTATCATCCCATTCCCATAATTTTCACCATCATTATCACACCTTGCTCAATGGTTATCAATAAAAAAGCACAAAAAAATAGACCACTAATTATCAAAATAAATCAATAATCAGACGTCTAGTAAAAGTTAATTAGTTCAATTATTTAGCAGGTTTTTGTTTCAAAAACTTTTGTAAGTCTGCTACTTCTTTTTGTTTTGCTTTACGTTTTTTAGTGTCGATCGGACGACGACCTTGGACACCATTTGGATGACAAATTCTCATGATGAAAAACTCCTTCCAATTAAGTCTAATTCCTTAAATACATCAGCTCCTAGTATTATAATACATGGAACAGGTAAAAATCAAATCAAACTAGAATGGAGACACAAAAATGGCTAAAGATTATCCACAAGCAGTAACGATTGCTGGAAGCGATAGCGACGGTAGTGCTGGCGTCCAAGCTGATTTAAACACTTTCTTTGCCCGTCGGGTCTATGGGGCATCGATTATCACAGCATGTGTATCGGGTAATTCATATGGGATTCACGATAGTGTTAACATGCCGACTAGTTTTATTGACCAGGAATTTAAAGACCTCGGTGATGATTTTCACATCTTGGCTGCTAAAACTGGCATGTTATCAGACGCTAACATCATTAATACAGTCGTAAAAGATTATCAGCTCTATGACTTTGGCCCCCTCGTGGTTGATCCAGTAATCACCACCAAATTTGGTACCATGCTTTTAGAAGCGGATGCTTTTGACGCCATGAAAAACCAACTGGTTCCCATGGCAACCGTCCTCACGCCGAACTTTTTTGAAGCGCAAAAGTTGACTGGTTTAGACGTTGACGATCCCAACTTTATGGCAAAGTCAGCTCAAGCCATGCAGGACATGGGTGCTAGTAACGTAATTGTCAAGGGACGTCATGATGACCCTAGTCAGACCAAGGTTTCTGACTACGTTTTACTTGAAGACGGCAAACATTTTAATATCGACGGCCCTTATTTTACCACCGACCGTAAAAATGGAACTGGTGATACTCTTTCAGCTGGCATTACCGCTGAACTGGCAAAGGGACACACCGTTTCCGATTCCATTAAGATTGCCAAACAATACGTTGATGGCGCAATCGAAGACGAGATCCAAGTTGGTCATAAATATGGTCCAATCAATCATTGGGCAAGATAATTTAGGAATTAATATTTGTAAGACGCAAATTCATTACTTAAGGGATGAGTTTGGGTCTTTTTTTGGATTGAGCTCAATTTTCATTTGAGGCAAATTAATCATAATGTGGTATGTTCTAATTATCCAAGCTTAAATAATTTTGATTATTAATTTATTGATCAAAAAGGAAAGGAATCTTATGTTTCATGAAAGCAAACAAACCAATAAAATTATTTTTAGACATGGATAACGTGTTAGTTAATACCATCCCTGTTCTAAACCAACGGGCGAAATCATTACCAACCGGAGCTCGTCCTGATCGGATCCCCGGCATCTTTAAGGATCTTGATCCGACCGAAAATGCGATTGAAAGTGTTAATCAATTAAAAAAATATTATGATTTGTACATCCTCACTACTGCTCCGTGGAGCAATCCAAGTGCTTGGCAGGATAAGGTAGCGTGGATTCAACGCTACTTTGGTCAAGAAAAAGGAAGCCCCTTTTACAAAAAAATCACAATGACTCACGATAAGAGTCTCGTTCACTACGTTGGTGGAATTCTGATCGATGATCGTCCGTATCATGGTGCCAGTGCTTGGAACGACACCAAAACCAACAGTGTGTGGATCCAATACGGATTTGATAAACGATTGACTTGGAAAGATGATCTAGTTCCATTCTTGATTAAAATTGCCCAATATGGCAATCAAACTAACCAGTTGATTGATGCCGTCAATCAGGCTAATGATCAAAATCCAAAATACGTCGTCCACGGAAATGTAAGTACGTTTCAAAAAGAAAATTGGGAATAAGGGAGAAAATAAAATGATTACAAACAGTACTGAAATGTTAGATAAAGCTCGAAAAGAACACTATGCCGTTCCGGCATTCAACGTCAACAACCTCGAATGGGCGAAAGCCATCTTAGAAGCATGTGAAGAAGCCAAGTCACCGGTCATTATGCAGGTTACTTCTGGTGCGGCCAACTACATGGGCAGTTTTAGATTAGCCTATGATTTGATCGTGGATATGCACAATGCACTAAACATCACCGTACCGGTCTCAATCCATCTCGATCACGGAAACTACTACGACTCCATTAAAACCCTTGGAATCAAGTTCACTTCAATCATGTTTGACGGGTCTGCCCTCCCGTTAGACGAAAACCTTGAAAAAACCAAGACCCTAATTAAGTTAGCACACGCAGAAGACGTTAGTGTCGAAGCTGAAGTCGGAACCATTGGTGGTGAAGAGGACGGAGTAATTGCTGATGGTGAAATTGCACCAGTTGATTCAGCCGTCAAAATGGCCGAGACTGGCGTAGACATGCTGGCAGTTGGCATCGGTAATATCCACGGTAAGTATCCAAAGGACTGGAAGGGTCTCAACTTTGCTCATCTAAAAAAGATCGACCAAGCCCTTTATGATAATACGGGAAAGCAAATCCCATTGGTTCTCCATGGCGGCTCTGGAATTCCTGATGACCAAATCAAAAAGGCCATTCAATTAGGAATCTCTAAGATCAACGTCAATACTGAGGGACAATTAGCTTTCCACCAAGCAATGCGTGACTACGTCCACTCTGATAAAGACCTCGAAGGAAAAAATTATGACCCCCGAATCTTCTTAAAGGCTGGAACCAACGCGCTTAAAAACATGTGCCTAGACCGGATTAGAGTCTTTGGATCAGAAAACAAAGCCTAATTCATACCCGTTATCAAAATAATTAATCCATCTGGATTCACATTTATCTAAAAATGTGAATCCTTTTTTTATTCCATCAGTTCATTCATCAACTACATATAATAAAATGAATAAAGTTTAACGAACGTTAACCCACGTGATTACTCATTTTCTTACTCAAAGCCGGATATTATCCAGGATGTTTTTATTGTGAAATTTGATATTGGTAGTATACTAACCGTTAAAGAAAACGTTTTCTTTAGTTTATGAATGCTGCCATCAAGCGAATCCTAGGAAAATGGCACATTTAATAATTATGTGAAATATGGTTTATTTGTGAAAGTAAGAAGTGATAGACAAAATGAAAAAATATATTTTAGTAATTGACGAAGGAACCACCAGTGTTCGCGCTATCATTTACGATAAAAACGCAAACGTGGTATCTAGCGATCAAAAAGAATTAACCATGTATTTCCCGGAACCCGGTTGGGTGGAACAGGATGCTAACGAAATTTGGTTAACCGCCCAAGCCGTGATGGCAACCGCCATTATCAAGGGCCGGATTAATCCGAATGAGATCGCTAGTATCGGAATTACTAATCAACGAGAAACCACCGTAATTTGGGACAAAGAAAGTGGATTGCCCATTTCTAAGGCCATTGTGTGGCAATCACGTCAAACTGCCCCAATAGCCAAAACAATGATTGATGCCGGGTATAAAAGCATGGTGCAAAAGAAAACCGGCTTAATTATCGATGCGTATTTTTCTGCCACTAAAATCAGATACATCTTGGATCAAGTCTCTGGTGCCCAGGAACGAGCCGAAAATGGTGAACTTCTGTTTGGTACGATCGACAGTTGGTTACTTTGGAAACTAACGGGCGGTGAAGTTCATGCGACCGATTATTCGAACGTTTCTCGAACCATGCTATATAACATCGAAAATCTCGACTGGGATCCTGAATTACTGAACATTCTCAATATTCCTAAAGTCATGCTTCCAGAAGTCAAGGACTCATCGGGAGTCTTTGGTAAGAGTCTGCCGGAAAACTTTTTTGGTGCTTCGGTTCCCATCTCTGGAATCGCTGGTGATCAACAAGCCGCTCTATTCGGTCATTTAGCGGTTAATTCCGGTGACGTTAAAAACACTTATGGTACCGGTTCCTTTATTGTGATGAATACGGGAAAAAAGCCCAAATACTCACACAACGGCTTATTAACCACGATTGGTTATGGAATTGGTGGTCAAATTACCTACGCTTTGGAGGGATCCGTGTTTATTGCTGGTTCCGCCATCCAGTGGCTAAGGGATCGCATGCAGTTAGTTAAAACGGCTCCCGATACCGAAAATCTAGCCAACAAGTCTAATAATCACAATGAGGTTTATGTCGTCCCAGCATTCACTGGATTAGGTGCTCCATACTGGAATCCAGACGCGCGTGGTGCGGTCTTCGGTTTATCACGTGGAACCACCAAAAATGACTTTGTTAAGGCAACGTTACAGTCCATTGCCTATCAAAGTCGAGACGTTGTTGGTGCCATGGTGAATGATACTAATATGCCAGTCACCAACCTTCACGTTGATGGGGGAGCCTCGTTAAATAACTATTTAATGCAGTTTCAATCCGATCTTTTAGAGACCTCAGTCGTGCGATCAAAAGACATTGAAATGACTGGACGTGGCGCCGCCTATTTAGCCGGACTAGCCATCGGATTCTGGAAGAGTATTGACGAACTTAAAAAACTTCAGCCTGAACCAACCATTTTCAATCCCAACATGGAAAAAGATGAAGCAGAAAGCTTATATTCGGGCTGGAAACAAGCAGTTAAGGCAACTGAATCATTTAAGCCTCAGGAGAATGAAAATGAATAACTTTTCGTATAAAAACCGAAATCAAGATATTGATCAACTTAAAAATGATGACTTTGACGTCACAATCATTGGTGGTGGCATTACTGGAGCAGGCATTGCCGTTCAGGCCGCTGCTTCGGGTCTCAAAACCGCTTTAATTGATATGCAGGATTTTGCTGAAGGAACCAGTAGTCGTTCGACCAAACTCGTTCATGGGGGAATCCGCTACCTCAAGACTTTTGATATTGACGTCGTAAACGACACCGTCAAGGAACGAGCCATTGTGCAACATATCGCTCCACACATCCCTCGTCCTTCTAAAATGCTACTGCCACTTTACGATAATAAGGATGACACCTTCACCCCGTTAAGCGCAGAAGTCGCCATGGCCATTTACGATCGTTTAGCCAACGTTTCAAAAGACAGTCCCTTTGCACACCAAACATTGTCAAAAGCGGATGCAGAGAAAAAATTACCCAACCTAAACCACAATCATTTAGTTGGGATGGGAGTCTATCTTGATTACAAAAATAACGATGCGCGCCTCACAATCGAAAACATTAAACAAGCAGTCAGTGATGGTGCCGTTGCCGTTAGTCACGTTAAAGCAGTCAACATCGAAAACGATCACAATCAAAAGATTGTAAACGTGATTGATAGAGAAGATAACACCGAATTTCCAATTAAATCCAAAATCGTCATCAATGCGGCAGGCCCTTGGTACGATGGCATTGTTAAAATGTTTGATTACGATCATAAGCAAAAAATCAGACCTACCAAGGGAGTTCACTTAGTAGTTGATCAAAGCAAACTTAAGGTGCCCCTCCCCGTTTACCTAGACTCTGGGTTAGACGATGGTCGGATGATTTTTATCATTCCAAGATTTGGAAAAACTTACTTTGGAACGACGGACACGGATTACGATGGCGATTACAGCAACCCAACCGTTAATCAAAAAGATGTTAACTATCTCTTAAAGGCCGTTAACCAACACTTTCCAAACGCTAACTTAACGACTAACGATATAGAAGCAAGCTGGGCTGGCATTCGTCCTTTGATTGAATCCGGTGATTATAACGGGAATACCACGCACAAAAACTTAAACGACGACGATCTGCACCACCTGGACACTAAAATCAATCAATACTTTAACCGGCAGATTGACCACAACGACGTTAACAATTACGTTCATTCGGTAGTTTCAAACGACCAAAGTGCTTCAAGTGTTTCACGTGGATTTGAAATCAAACTGGTCGACGGTGTCATCAACGTCTCTGGCGGTAAATTAACCGATTACCGGCTGATGGGCGAAGACACGATGAAACTTGTCAAAAAAGAACTGGAACAAAAATTTGATCAACCTGTTTCATTAATTGACTCTAAAAATTACCAAATCTCTGGTGGTCACTTCGATTCAAACGACGTTAATGGCAACATTAAAAGTTACGCCGCCACTTTAGTCAACCGCGGCTTAAGCACTAAGGAAGCCACGGCGATTGCCAACCTGTTTGGATCAAACACTCCCTTAATCGCTAACTACGTTGCCAGTGGAGTCACTGCGCCAGGTTTAACCTTGGCAGAAACAAGTGTCCTCCACTACTCAATCGATCACGAAATGATCAGTCGTCCAATCGACTTCTTACTTAGAAGAACGAATTACCTCCTATTTGATTCCGAGAAAACCGATCAAATCGAGAGGCCGGTAATCGATGAAATGAGCCGCCAATTAGGCTGGGATCGAGCAACTAAAGAAAACATGACCAGGGAATACTTTAAGATCCGCCATCAGTCTCAATTAAAGAAACTAAAGGAGGCTAGTCTCAATGAGTAATCGAATTCCACTTATTTTAGCAAATTGGAAAATGAACAAAACCAGCAAAGATATTGAGGACTTCTTAAAATCATTAGAAGGTAAGTTGCCTGATAAAAACCTCGTTCAAGTTGGCATTGCAGCTCAAAACGTCTACCTTTATAAAATGGTTCAGTTCATTCAATCCCAAAAAGAGCCCATCGAAGTTTTTGCCGAAAATTTGCACTGGGCCGACGAAGGTCCGTACACCGGAGAAACGTCCCCGGTTGCATTATCAGACCTTGGAATCAATGGTTCTATCATTGGTCACTATGAACGCCGCAAGATGTTTAAAGAAACGAACGGTACAATTGGATTAAAAATCATGGGCAGCTTTCGCAATCACCTCACTCCGGTAGTGGCAATCTCAGAAGATACCTCAACCTATAATCCTGATGATCTGGAGATGTCACCCTTAACCGAAATTGCCGTTTCATTTGCTGGCATCAACAAAAAGGATGCTGAACATTTAGTCATTGCATACGAACCATCGTGGTCCATCGGTGCTGCTAAAACAGCCTCATTAGCGGAGATTGAACATGCAGCACGGGTGATTCGCACCTCCCTTAAGATTATTTTCGGAAATGACACTGCCGAAAAGATCAGGATTCAATACGGTGGAGCAGTCACCCCAGAAAATGCCAAAGCCATTTTTTCATTACCAAATATCGACGGACTGCTGATTGGAAGAGCCTCATTATCTTCAGATACCTTTCTTAAAATCATCAATGACGTGGCCGAAGTTCAAAGAGGAACCTAATAATGAAATTAAAAATCTTTGGTGAACTGGTTGGGACTGCCTTATTAATCTATTTAGGAACAGGCCTCATCATTTTCAGCGGACCGTACGCTGACCAGTTAGGTCCGTCGGTTGGGTGGGGTCTCACCTTATCCATTCTGGTTTATGCCACTGGACCACTTTCAGGAGCTCATCTAAATCCAGCCGTAACCCTTACCATGTATTTAACTAAAAGAATGCCCGGAAAAGAGGCGATTATTTATGTAATTAGTCAACTAGTCGGCGGTCTCTTAGGTGAAATTTGTGTCGTTTTAACCTACGTCTCACTGCTTAACAAGACTGGTGAAAGTTGGAACAAGGAAGTTAGCACTAATTATTTAGGTGGAACGGTCTTCCCCCACATCTCCGCTCCAATTGCTTTCTTCACCGAAGTTCTACTGACCACCACTTTGTTAATTGTGATCCTAGTCTTAAACCATTCTAAAACAAATATGTATGCCATTCAGTCACCAATTGCCGTCGGCTTTACCATCTTTGTTCTGGTAATTGTTGGTGGGAAGTTAACCGGCGCTTCAATGAATCCCGTCCGATCATTGTTCCCCGCTATTTTTGCTGGTGGATTAGCATTAAAATCACTGTGGCTTTATCTAACAGCGCCACTTGTCGGTTCGATTCTGGCAGCCTTAATAAATCAATATATTATTTCAGACCGAAGCGAACGAATTTAGTATTATAAATAAAAAAGCTCCCAATCCGGAGCTTTTAAATCAAACACTACCCACAGGGGCTCGTCTTTAGCGACGAGTCCCTTTTGTTGTCAATACCATCAAAGTAAAGAGTCCTTACCATTTTTCGGGACTCCAACTTCTTCCATCAATCTCATTTTCAGCCTGCTCATTTCTTTTGGCCTGTTCTCTAACTAACTGTTTACATCCATATAACAGTGAACGATTAATAAATGATGTCTGGGTCTTAATTAATTCATTAATCTTATTAGTCGTCCATTCTTCGTTATCATCCATATTAGTCTTCCTCCTGATTCCGAATTAGGTTAATTTGTTCCTTTAAGTCATTTAAATTATCTTGGCTGGTTTCCACTTCTTTAATAATTAAATCCAAATCTTTTTGATGCGACTTCATACTCCCCTTTGCCAATTTCTTTAGTTGAAAAGCCATCCACGTCTCACGTTCGTTAAAGTTAAAGGGATACTTAGCTGTCAAATACATCTGGTAGTCAACAAGCAACTTTTTTTTCTCATCATCCGACATGTACCCAAATTGCGAAATCACAAGTGGTGTCATAAACTTCATACCTGCTTGTCTAGCAAGGGCTTCGTATGGTGTCATAATTTGAGAAATACTAAAGGATTGACTAGCACCCACCGCAAACGATGATTTAGGGTAGCCCACACTCGTCACGATTCCGAGTTTCTTGCCCTTTAAACGGCCATCTTCATTAGCGTACGTGTAGGCCCGACTTAAGACCTCATCCTCCCAAACTTTAAGCGATGAGGGGGCACTATACCAATAAAGTGGAAACTGAAAAATGATCCGATCAGCCTTATTTAAGAGGTCACGCTCAGCTTGCACGTCAATTGGATCACTTCCATATATTTCATCTAAACAGTGCCACGTAACATCGGCTAAATCAGCTTGACTGGTTCTTAGAAATTCCTGGGTAATTGAGTCCTGAAACTTGGGGTGTGAAACGATTATTAATGTTTTCATGCCTTCATCTTCTTTTAATTGATTAATATAAGTCTATCATATTGACATCAGTAGAATTTATGTTATATTTAAATAGATGTGTGAATGGTTTCGAGTTTCTAAGGTTTCTTGTTTTGTATTATTATGAAATGACTTCCTTTTAAGATTCAAACTAAGCAACACTGAAAAATTTATTGCGCTATGCGCTAGGAGGTTTCATATTATGAAACAAGG
This sequence comes from Fructilactobacillus sp. X8R1C1, assembly GCF_059900945.1. NCBI lineage: Bacteria > Bacillati > Bacillota > Bacilli > Lactobacillales > Lactobacillaceae > Fructilactobacillus > Fructilactobacillus sp. X8R1C1. The sequence continues at coordinate 181,919 of NZ_JBWXVH010000002.1, forward strand.
TACTGTTAAATGGTTTAACGCTGACAAGGGTTATGGTTTTATTACTACTGATGATGGTGATGTATTCGTACATTACTCAGCTATCAACAAGGATGGCTTCAAGACCCTTGACGAAGGCGAAAAGGTTACTTTGGACGTTGAAGAAGGAGACCGTGGTCCCCAAGCTGCTAACGTTACTCCAATGGACTAATTTTAGCCAAACAAAAAGAGTTCTGCAATCGCAGAGCTCTTTTTTTATACATATTTTTAAATTAAAAAATTAGTTAACCTTAAAGTTCATGTACTTCGATGCAAAGATGACCAATTCTTCAACGGGCTCTTCCATCCCGTCTTCTGTCCACGTTAGTAAAACTTCAGTTAAACCACCTGAAATCAACGCAATTAGCATTTTCGATGAATTGGCGCGCAACTCTAATATATCGTCGTCAACCAAATTCGTAATGTATTTTTTTAAGATTTTAAGTAACAAATAAGACAGATCATTATCAACGATTACATCCATCATCCGCTTATTCTCTTTAATAATCGTAAAGAAAGTCGTTGCCAGGCCGTTAAAATTAGAGACCTTTTGCGCTAATAAACGATTAATAAAGGTTGAAAAGGTCTCCTGAAATTGACCAACGATGACGTCTTCCTTGGTATGGAAGTTACGATAAAACGTCATCCGGGAAACCCCAACATGTTTGGAAATGTCTTTCACCGTAATTTCTTGATAAGACTTAGTTTGGAGCATCTCAAACGTTCCTTCAATTATTCTCTTTTTGGCTGTTTCTTTTTTTGCCATATTTTCACCATTCGACCATAAACATGAGAGATTAACTTGGCAAATAAATAAGCGTGAAGAATGTTCTCCTCACACTTATTTATTTTTTAACGAGTCAAGTTGCGTTTGCAATTCATGATACTGATTTGATAATTCCATGTATTCAGTACTCATTTTATTATATTTATTTTCATACTGAGTAGCTCGATCGAGAGCATTTTTTAATTCGTCTTGAAACTGGACCACCTGTGACTTCAAATCACTAGTGCTCTTATCTGAAATGTCAGTACCACTTGTCAAAGCTTGAATTTTACTTTTAAGCTCTTTATTACGAGCCAATAAATCTTTGACCTGTTGTTTCAAATCTGAATCAACCATTATACTCACTTCCTAGACAATTGCATTTTAGTTGAAACCGCAGCACCTTGCAATTAAATTACTAAAATTTACTAAGTTAACGGTTTCAAGATGGGTGCAATCATTGCTCTGGCTGATTTACTCAATTGAAGTTTCTTATTGTGCATTAGCTGATGAACTCGAAAAAGGTTATTTTCACGCTGTTGCCAGTCTTTGACTGGTAGAGCGCCTTGCTTGTTTAATACTTTAATATTCATAAGCAATCCCTCCAAATACAAAATCAACTTAAATGATTAGTTCAAGTTAACAAGAATTATAATACATATTTCAAAATTAGTCATCTCTTGTAATTTATTGCCCGTATCAATACGTTTGTGCCGCCCAGCCCTTACAATCCTGTATGCAATAAGTTATAATACAAATATCAAATTAAGAAGGAAGTCTATTCAATGAGTAATTCTACCCAATCAGGCAATACTGCCGCACCACAAATGACTTGGTACGGTAAAACATTTAATATATTACTTAAAGTTTTAATGTCGTTTGTTGGTATCACCATGTTATCACTTGGTGCCACGTTACTTCGATCAAGCAAGATTTTAGGTCTTGATCCTTTTACTGCCGTTAATATTGGTATGTCAAACCATCTGCACATGTCACTTGGTTTGTACCAGTTACTGGCTAACCTGGTAATCTTCGTGTTTGTCTTGTTCCTTGACCGTCACATGATCGGAATTGGAACCATCATGAACATGGTGTTAGTTGGATTTGAGATTCAAATTTTCACTCAATTTTACCAACAAATCTTCCCGTCGGGGATTAACTTCTTCGTAATCGTTGCTAATGCCTTCTTGGGACTAATCCTATTTACGGCTGGTAGTTCAATCTACATGGCTCCTAATCTTGGTGTTGCCCCCTATGATGCCATTGCTCCAATTGTATCATCACGACTACACATCAAGTACAAGACGGCTCGTGTGATCCAAGATATCCTCTTCTTGATTGCCGCTGTCCTTGCTGGTGGCCCCGTTGGATTTGCATCAATCATTGTTGCCTTCTTTGCCGGTCCACTAATTTCCTACTGGAACAAACACATTAGTGACCCCATTGTTAACGGAATTGACGACTTCAGTGAACAGCCAACGGTTAAACACGCCGCTAGCACGATTTCTAAGGCGACGTTATCTGGGTACCATTATCTAACCCATGCTTACAACGCGACTTTAAACGTTCAGATGAACTTATCAGGGTACACTAATCAACAGTTAGGGACTCGTCTTCACGACGCCCAAACGAACATGGAAGACTCACAGAAGGCCTACAATGCTTACCGGACCCAGTACAGAATGTTGATGGCAGAAATGATGAAACGAAGCAAAAACGGTAACGTTAATCCACAATCAACTGGTAGTACTACTGATGGTGCTCCTCAAAATTCAAAAGATTCTGATGCCAATAACTCCAATGATTCCAAAAAGTAATTAAATACCCAAAAGGTCCAGCAATAACGGAGACGTTAGTTGCTGGACCTTTTTTTATTTATAATCTTGATCATTGTTCGCGCTTATAATTAGTCATTTTTAATGGCTCAACCCATTTATCAAAGTTATCACCAGTGACGTATCCTGAATCAATGGCCGCCTGTCTAAGATTCGTCTTTCCCTTTAAAGCAGCATTGGCAATTTCAGCTGCTCGATGATAGCCAATGTGTGGTGACAATGCCGTTACCGTCATCAAAGAATTATGGACCAACTCCTCCATGCGATCTTGGTTGACTTCAATCCCTTTGACCATCAAGTCCGTAAAGTGGCTTAAGATGCCTGTCAGTGACTGAACGGAATCAAGAAAACAGGATATGATAATTGGCTTATAGACATTCATTTCAAAGTTTCCTTGAGTGTTAGCAACTTCGATGGTCGTATCATTTCCCATGATGCGTGCTACTACCATATCCATGGCTTCACCCTGAGTCGGGTTCACCTTGCCAGGCATAATCGATGACCCAGGTTCATTAGCGGGAATTTTAATCTCACCGTAACCAGCTCTAGGACCACTCGCTAGAAATTTAATGTCATTGGCAATCTTCATCAGATCAGTTGCAAGCGTTCGCACAGCCCCATGCGTCATGGTAATGGCAGAATGGGAAGCTAATCCATAAAATTTATTTTCAACTTCAAACGGCTCGTGATACTTATTACCCAGGGTTTGAACCATTTCCTTATCAAAGTCTTCCGTCGTATTAAGGCCGGTTCCGACAGCGGTTCCACCAATTGGTAGACCCAGTAGTGACTTCGAATTGTCCCTCACAAAATCAAGGTCGTGTTGAATGGTGCTAGCCCATCCCGACACTTCCTGTCCAAATGTCATTGGAGTGGCATCCTGTAAATGAGTGCGCCCAATCTTAACCACATCCCAATACTTTTTCTGTAAGTGATGCATAACGTCAATCAAGTGCTCCAACTCAGGTAACAGCTGATTGATGGCAACCAGACTTGCAATGTTCATTGCCGTTGGAAACGTATCATTTGAACTCTGGGAATGATTAACATCATCATTTGGTAAAACATTAATCTTTGGATTAATCTGATTAGCAACGTGGGCAATCACCTCGTTCACGTTCATGTTAGTCTGAGTTCCCGATCCAGTTTGGTAAATGTGTAACGGGAAGTTTTGCATTAATTGATCATCGGAAAGACTCAATAATTTTTGGGCACCCTGCTCAATCAACTCACCCTTTTTTCGATCGATGGTGTCTTGTTTGATGCTCACCTCGGCGGCACTTGCTTTAATGTTTATGAGAGCGCGAATTACCAATACTGGTAACTTGGGACCGACAGGAAAATTATGCCGGCTCCGCTCGGTTTGAGCACCCCACAAAGCATCCTTTGGCACCTTGACGTCTCCAAGCGTGTCACTTTCAATTCGATAATCAGACATTTTGTCATCTCCTAATTAAATATTGGGTACGACTTATCTGCTTAAGACCTGACTTTTTTCTAGTAAACGACTGATGAAATAAGTCAGCACTCCACTGAATAAGAAGACCGATACAAGCCGGGTTAGAAACAGTAGGAGTAAAAATCCAAAATGATAATTTGCGTATCCACTTTTGATCATATCCCAAGCAAACGTAATTACCGTGGTGGTAATCGTCGTACTTATGATTCCTAACCAATCATAATGTTTATATCCCAATACGGCAAATCCTAACTCAGACGATAGTCCTTGAATTAAGCCGGATAACAAATCAGCAATTCCCCACTGACTGCCAAGGATCATCTCGACGAAGGCTCCCAGTAACTCACCAAGGGTAGCGGAAAATGGGATGCGAATGATAAACGCTGCTAACGGTCCAGCAAGCGTCCATAATCCAAAGGTGGCTTCGTTTGCCAACGGCTGCAATCCAAATGGTGTAAGTGCCGCAGCTAAGATATTATAGAGAAATGAAGTTCCCCAAAAAATCACTCCACAAAAAGCACCAATCAATGTAACTAAAATAATGTCCTTTAAATGCCATTCTCTCAAAATTTTCATGTGATCTCCTCCAATAAAAAAAGTTCCTGGATCTACCCCGGGAACTTCAACACATGATTAAAAATGACACTTGTAGTGTAGTCGGATCCCTTCGCAGGTCTTAACCTGATCAGGTTCAATGGGTATTATCTCAGCCTTTCGGCACCCCAGAATCATATAATTCACTTTAATAATATACTGATTGAATGGTAAAAGCAATCAAAATCAAAATGGAGATGCATTAATGCAACTCCATTTAACCTATTCTAATCCGACCCGTTTGAAAATATCATCAACGTGTCTAAGGTGGTAATGATAATCAAACGCATCGTTAATCTCTTGGTCAGACAACCGTTCATTAATCTGATCGTTAGCTTTAACTAACTTTTCAAATGACTCGTGGTTCTCCCATGACTGAGCCGTCAGTGGTTGAACTAAGTCGTACGCTTCTTCCCGACTCATGCCTTTATCAATTAGTTTTAGCATTACTCGTTGACTGTAAATTAGGCCATAAGTTAAATTCATATTTTCCTTCATCCGCTTTGGGAACACGTCTAGATTTGAAAGAATGTTGTTGAAACGATGGAGCATGTAATCTAAGAGCGTGGTACTCTCTGGTAGAATAATTCGCTCAGCTGAAGAGTGCGAAATATCACGTTCATGCCACAAAGAAACGTTCTCGTAGGCAGTGGTGATTAGTCCACGCATGGTTCTGGCCAATCCACAAATGTTTTCTGATCCAATTGGGTTCCGTTTATGTGGCATTGCCGAAGAACCCTTTTGACCAGAATTAAAATGCTCTTCTACTTCATGAATCTCAGAACGTTGCAAACCACGAATCTCCGTTGCAAAATTTTCAAGACTAGTGGCAACCAACGCCAAAGTGGCGATATATTCGGCATGCAAATCACGAGGTAAGACTTGACTAGTGATTTCTTGGGCTCGTAGTCCTAATTTATTACATACGTAAGCCTCTACCTGAGGATCGATGTTAGCAAATGTCCCAACGGCTCCAGAAATTTTCCCGGCTTCCACTCCGGCAGCTGCTTCGTTAAATCGTTTTAGGTTTCGTTTCATTTCTGAATACCAACGTGCCATCTTTAAGCCAAAGGTCATTGGTTCCGCCTGAACCCCATGGGTTCTTCCAATTTCAACCGTATCCTTATATTTTAAGGCTTTCTGCTTAATGGTATCCATTAAAGTTAAAATATCCTGACGAAGAATCTCGTCAGCCTGCTTTAGTCTAAGTCCCTGAGCGGTATCGACAACATCAGTACTAGTAACGCCGTAATGGATCCACTTTTTTTCGGGGCCAAGCGACTCCGAAACATCGCGAGTAAAGGCCACCACATCATGGTGAGTTTCCGATTCAATCTGTGCAATGCGGTCAACGTCAAAGGTCGCGTTTCTTTTAATGGCAATAATGTCAGCATCTGGAATCTTACCTAACTTATTCCATGCTTCATCAATCGCAATCTCAACTTCAAGCCATGTCTGATACTGATTCTGCTTACTCCAAATTCGCTTCATTGGTGCTCTTGTATAACGATCAATCATTTCATTCACCTCATTATAATTACAGGATAATCTTACATAATGTTTTCTTTTCAGTCAAATCAACGCCGCTACTACTTTATTATAATTCTAATATTCAATAAAACACGAACATTATTTTTAACAATATTTTGAACGTTCTTGATTTTTCCATATGTGATTGGTAAACTGTTGTTGGTCAAAAAATTCATTTACGAGGTGCTATTTATGTCTGTAACAGTTGTTGTTGGTAGTCAGTGGGGCGATGAGGGCAAGGGAAAGATTGTCGATACCCTAAGTGCTGACGCGGATATCATTGCTAGATATCAGGGCGGTGACAATGCGGGTCACACCATTGTGTATAACAATCAAAATTTTCACGTTCAACTCGTTCCGTCCGGAATTTTCTATTCTGACAAGTTGGCAGTAATTGGAAACGGCGTTGTTTTAAACCCCAAGTCACTATTTAAAGAAGTCGACTATCTAAACGAACATGGTGTTTCTACCGACAACCTCCGTGTATCATCTCGTGCTCAAGTCATCATGCCATACCATCCTCTTTTTGATAAGCTTCAAGAGGAACACAAACATCATAAGATTGGAACGACCCAAAAGGGAATTGGCCCTGCTTACATGGACAAAGTTGCTAGGGTCGGAATTCGGGTGGCCGATTTAATTGATCCAGTAACTTTCAAGAAGCGTTTGAAAGACGTCTTGGCTGAAAAGAACGAAATTTTGGTTAAACTATACGACCATGAGCCCCTTAATTTTGAAGAAATCTATAATGAATACGTCCAGTTAGGGAAACGATTAAAACCATACGTAACCGAAACCTCCGTTCTTTTAAATGATGAAATCGATCATAACCAAAACGTCCTGTTTGAAGGCGCTCAGGGAATTATGTTAGACGTTGACCATGGAACCTATCCCTATGTCACTTCCTCGAACCCCGTTGCCGGAGGCGCTGCCGTTGGTGCTGGAATTGGACCCAGCAAGATTGATCGGGTCATTGGAACTTGTAAAGCCTATACTTCACGTGTCGGTGAGGGACCATTTCCAACGGAACTACTAGACGAGACCGGTAACTACATCAGAGAAACCGCCCATGAGTATGGGGTTGTGACCAAGCGTCCCAGACGAATCGGTTGGTTTGACAGCGTTGCCTTAAGACACGCTCGTCGTGTTTCTGGTCTAACCCACTTAGCCTTAAACTGTCTGGATGTTTTAGACGGATTAAAAGAAATTAAGATTTGTACCGCATATGAACTAGACGGTAAGAAAATCACTTATTACCCCGCTAACTTGGATATCTTGGACAAGTGCAAACCGGTCTACGAAACGCTCCAGGGATGGAATGAGGATATCACTAATTGTGATACCTACGACAAGCTTCCTAAAAACGCCCAAAAGTTTCTTGACCGGGTTTCAGAACTTGTAGGTATCCCGTTAATCACTTTCTCAACTGGTCCCAAGCGAGAACAGACCCATCAAATGTAAAAAATAAGACCCTGGATAAAATCCAGGGTCTTTTTATGTCAACTCTTATACATAGCGTAATTCTTTGGATGTGTGAGTAAATGGTTCATTTCCATCCTTGGTTAGGTGAATGCAATCTTCAATTCGAACTCCGGCTACGCCAGGAATGTAGATACCAGGTTCAATTGAAAAACACATGCCTTCCTTTAAAATCATCTTATTGCCCTCCATGATTGAAGGGAATTCATGCTCACCCATCCCCATGCCGTGGCCTAAACGGTGGATGAAGTATTTACCATAACCAGCCTTGTCAATGATATCTCTTGCAACCGCATCCAGGTCTTCGGCCCGAATACCTGGTTTAGCAGCAGATTGGGCAGCTAACTGAGCTTCCAAACAAACGTCATAAATCTCTTTTTGTTTGGCCGGAATTTTATCACCAACAGCGACCGTCCGGGAAGCATCAGAGATGTAGCCATTATGAACCGTTCCTAAATCAAATAATAACAGGTTATCGTTCTTAATCTTGTTCATGTCAGTAGCACCATGCGGTTCCGCCGCGTGAGGTCCAGTCTGAACCAGAGTATCAAAACTCATGTTCATAACCCCTCTGACTTTTTCCTGGTACTCAATCTCAGCAGCCACTTCTGCCTCCGTTTTACCGGCTTTAGCGGTCTCAAAACCAACTTGAAAGGCAAAGTCGGCTTCTTTTCCAGCAGCGTCTAACTGTTCAATCTCATATGGCGTCTTAATTACCCGCAGTTCACTAACTTCTGGAGCCACGTTAGTGCTAAAGTCAGCCTTCGGAAATTCAGCTTGAAGCTGTTGATAACGACTAATGACCAAGTTGTCGTCTTCAATCCCAAATCGCTTGGGATCAGGAGTTACATCACGAATGTGCTTGGCAATCAGTTTAAAGGGATCTTCATGGTCTAAGTAACCATAAACGGGATACTTCCATCCTGACTCCTTTATGGCCTCCACTTCGAGTTCTGGTGCAAACAGAAATGGTTCCGCATCAGGAAAAATAAAAAGTGCCAACACCCGTTCAACGGGATCACTACCAAAACCAGTAAAGTACTTAATATCCTCAAAATTACTGATGTAAGCAACATCAAGCTTCCTTTGGTTAACGTAGTCTCTCATTTCATTTAATTTAACCATAATAAGACCTCCTGAATTTGTTGCTAATTTTAGCATACAATTAAATTTAATCAACACAAAAAGAGAAACCTAACATCAATCGTCAGATTTCATCTTCCTAATATGTCTGGTCACATTCGGATCCAGGTTTAACGTTTGCTGGTCTCGTGTCTTTAACAAAAGGTGCCCACGTTCGTCGATTCCCGCTAATTTTCCAGTGATTTCATTATCATGATTGATCAGGGAAACTTGTTCGTTAAGCCACAGCAGCCGCTTAGTATATTGATTAATAATCCGATCATCGTCCCACTCGCGATAGACCTTATACAAATGGTCATAAACCGAAGCAATTAACTGGTTCCTTTTAAGTGGTGGTACCACGTTTAAACTCCCCACCATTTGGTCACCATTACGTGAAAACGGCATGATCCCAATATCGAGGCCAATGCCCATGATAAAGTTCTCGGGCTCGTTATCTTCGTTACTCTGAATTTCAGTTAAAATCCCACAGACCTTACTGTCATCGTGATACACGTCATTCACCCATTTTAATTGAGTATCGATGTTGTAGACCAGTTTAATGGCGTCCGTAACGGCAACGCCAATCCCAAGTGTTAAAACGCCTGGATTATCAAGATACCTTGGTTGGGCCTGAAACACCACCGTAAAATAAACCCCGTTGTTTGCAGGAGAATAAAAATGATGGCCATTTTGGCCTTTCCCCTTCGTTTGTTCGTTAGCAATGATCATGCCAGGACGATGCCAGACCTCCACTTGAGCCTCTTCGTTAGTCGACGGCAATTGGTCATAAACCTCGATTTGATCAATGGGATTACTAATTAAGCTATGAATTACGCGTGCATTTAAAATATCGTTCATGATTTATTCACTCACCTGGGTAGCAAGTGTCCCAATGTACTTCCATCCCACGTCCAAAAAGTTAATCTGGTACAAATCATCGTTTCTTCTAGCACTTTCCATGTGAGGTAATGAAACCTCAACGGACTTGGGTTTTCCGATCAATCCGACTCCCTGAAGTTTTAAGACCGCTTCCTTGATGGTCCATAATCTTAAGGCTTGTTCACCTTGCCGTTCGCCCTTTAAATTCTTTAAGTAATTAAGTTCCACTGGGGTGAAAGCCTTGGTAATCCTGGTGTAGTCATAAGGACGAATCTGTTCTAAGTCAACTCCAATTGGTTGATCAGAAATTACCACCAAAACCGCGTCATGAGAGTGAGCAATGTTAAAATGATAGCCATTTGGCACAAAATAGGGTTTCCCGTAATGTCCAAAATCAATGTCAACGTTTTTAATGGCGTCTTGTACTGGCATCCCCACCAGTTTAGCTAACAAAACCCTTCCAACAAGCGTCTGTTGCTTTTTGGGCTTATCGGTGATTTCTAAGTCTTGGTAGTATGGTTGAAATGCTTTTGTGGTGATCGAATCACTTAAAAATTTAATCATGCTAATTCCTCATTTTCATTTTATTAGACCTGATTGGGTCCGAGAGATAAAAAATAAGAGTCTCACTATTTTCAACAGATACAATAGTAACACTCTCATACATCTTGGTCATTGACTAAAAATTACGGTACCTAGCAAACCGCTTCTTAAGCATCTCATCCTTTGGCATCGCATTTAGTTCTTTAATTTTTTTAACCAAATCACCACGAAACCGTTCAAAGCCATCGGCGGTATTTACTTCAGGAATAATCCGATCAATGATTCCTTCTTTTAGTAAGTCATCTGGAGTCAACTTCATGACTGAAGCAGCTTCTTTCATCCGACTAGCATCTTTCCACAAAATGGTGGCATATCCTTCTGGGGAAAGAACCGAATAGATACTATCCTCAAAAGCCCAGACGCAGTCACCAACAGCTAATGCCAGGGCACCACCACTGCCACCTTCACCAACAATCACACTTACGTAAGGAACTTTCAGTTGCATTCCCTGTAAGATTAATTGCGCAATCGTATAGCCAATCCCGTGGTACTCAGCTTCTACACCAGGATAAGCTCCAGGAGTATTAATCAAGGTAACAATTGGACGATTGAATTTTTCGGCCTGCTTCATTAATCGCAGCGCTTTGCGGTATCCGTCAGGCTCAGCCGAACCAAAGTGCCGTTCGATGTTGGAATTTAGATCCGAGCCCTTTCTAATCCCAATCAACGTCGTCGGAATTTCATCAAGGGTTCCAATCCCAGCGTATACGGCGGGATCATCACCGTAAGCACGATCACCATGCAGTTCCATAAAATCTTCGGTAATTCCGTTAATGAGGTCATCAACCCCAATCTTACCAGCAGCTCTAGCATTTATAACTCTATCCCATGCGGTTGGTTTACTCATCGTTATCACCTACCCGATGCCACTTTAGAATTTTATTAAGTGTCTCTTTTAGATCACGTCGTCTCACGACTCCATCCAAAAACCCACTTTTAAGTAATGTCTCTGATCGTTGAAAGTCTTTTGGTGGACGCTGTTGAATCGTCTTTTCAATCACCCGACGTCCCGCAAAACCAATCAAAGCGTGGGGTTCTGACAAAATAATGTCTCCCTGCATTGCAAAACTGGCGGTCACCCCACCAGTAGTGGGATCACAGGGAACACTGACGTATAGTAAGCCCGCTTTACTGTGTTCCGCAACCGCTTCAGACACTTTGGCCATCTGCATCAGGGAATGAATTCCCTCTTGCATTCGGGCTCCTCCCGATGCGGTGAACACGATTACAGGCAGCTTCTTTTTTGTCGCCGTTTCAAACAATCGTGCCAAAATCTCGCCCGTTGCCGTCCCAAGACTAGCCATCACAAAGCGCCAGTCCATCGCAGCCATCGCTACCTGATTTCCATCAATGGTACCAATCCCAGACAAAACACTCTCATTTAGACCAGTCACCGCGCGTGCCTTCTTCAACTTAGTTACGTATTTTTCGTCGTTAAATTTTTTAGAAGCCTTCAAATCGGTATTAATGGGTTCAAAATCATCACACATTAACTCAATGCGTTCTTTAGCACCAATCCGAAAGGCATAGTAACAATTAGGACACTCTTTATACCTGCCAAGATCTTTCTTGTAAAAACTCTTCTGACAGATTGGACATTTGACCCAGATGTGATCGGGGATTTGATCCATTCGCTGACTTAACTCTTTTTGACTAATACTTTCAAACCGTTTGCTTGTCATACTGCTTCATCCATTCTTTTAAGAACGCACCTTCAATGTAATTATTGTTAAAATCACCAGTCAAAAAATGCTGATCAGAAATCAAACCAATCAAGAAATCGCGATTGGTGGTGACCTCCTTCACAACAAATTCGTTCAAAATTTGCTTCATTTCGGACACGGATTCCCGTTTTGTCGGTTTATGCACGATAACTTTAGCAATCATCGAATCATAGTAAGGTGAAATCATGTCGCCAGCTTCAACCCCAGAATCAATTCGAATGGAATCAGATTCATGGGTAAATTTCACCTGCTGAAGTTTACCAGGTGATGGAGCAAAATTATTGCTAGGATCCTCGGCATCGATCCGACATTCAAGTGAGTAACCCTTTACCTCACAGTCTTGTTGATTAAAAGGGAGTGATTGTCCTTCTGCCACTAGAATCTGAGCTTTAATAATTTCAACTCCAGTTACTTCTTCGGTAACGGTATATTCAACTTGAAGCCTGGTATTCATTTCCATAAAATAAAAATGTTCTTCTTTATCCATCAAAAATTCGAAGGTTCCGGTATTAGTATAACCAATTCCCTTAGCGGCTTTAGCCACGGTCTGTCCAAGTTCTTGGCGTTTGTTGGGTGTAATCTTGGAACAGGGACTTTCTTCGATTATTTTTTGATGATTTCGTTGCATTGAGCAATCTCGCTCCGGAAAATAGACCACGTGGCCGTGTTCATCGGCAATGACCTGCATTTCAATGTGTTTGGCATCATTTAAATCTTTTTCCATGTAAAGCCGGTTATCCCCAAATGAAAGTTTAGCTTCACGCTTCGTATCACTAAAGGCTTTTTTTAATTCAGATTCACTAGTAACTTTTCGAATTCCCTTACCGCCGCCACCGGCAGCAGCCTTTAACATCACGGGATAACCAGTTTCTTGGGCCACTTCTTTAGCTTGGTCGTAAGTATCAACAAACCCATCGCTACCAGGGATAGTTGGAACGCCATTCTTTTTCATTGCTTCTTTGGCATTACCCTTATTCCCCATCAGATTAATTACTGAAGCGGTAGGACCAATAAATTTAATTCCGCACTGTTCACATAATTCAGCAAAATCAGCATTTTCAGACAAAAAGCCATACCCAGGATGGAGCGCATCACATCCGCAAAGAACCGCGGAATCAATAATTGCTGCCATGTTTAAGTATGACTCATCTGGAAACGGTCCACCAATACATACGGATTCGTCAGCTAATTTTACGAATAAACTATCAGCATCAGCGGTTGAATAAACCGCCACCGCCTTGATGTTCATTTCGTGAAGTGCACGGATGATCTGAACTGCGATTTCACCGCGGTTTGCAACCAGCACTTTTTTAAACATTAAATCACCTTTTTAAACTAATATGAATTGAGCTTTCTAGTCTTCCTTAATTTCAAAAATCGGTTCATTGTATTCCACCATCGAACCACTTTCAGGCATTCGTTTAACGATGGTCCCACTCACTGGACTTTTAACCTCATTAACCAACTTCATGGCTTCAATTACACAAACGGTCTCACCCTTTTTAACATGATCACCATCTTGCTTAAAGTCGGCCTTTTCTGGGCTTGGAGCGTAATAAAGAATTCCAACCATTGGAGCTTTCAATTGATAATTATCGGAGTCGTCAGTTGCATCAATTGACGCAGATTCAAGTTGAGCCGGCTTTCTGGATTCATTAACTGACTCACTTGCATGCAAGCTGTCGTGATCAGGAATTTTGGATAAGTAAACGGCCCCTTCATTCTGATTAATCTTAATTTCTTGTAAACTCGATTGCTCAAATTTATCAATTAATTTTTCAATATCTTGTTCATTCACTAATCTTCATTCCACTTCTTCATCGCAATTACCGCATTGTGACCACCAAAGCCAAATGCATTACTAATTGCCGTATTAACGGGCGCCTTTTTGTTATCTTCATCAACCAAATCAACGTGAATCTCAGGATCCTTATGCTTCATCCCCACGTTAACTGGCATTTGATCATTTTGAAGGGCAGCAACTAGGGCAACCGCTTCAAGTCCACCAGCGGCACCTAGGGAGTGTCCCACCATTCCCTTAATGGAACTAACTTTGACGTGATCGTTATCTTTAAACAACTTTTCAATTGCCCCGGCCTCAGCCACATCATTAGCGTGTGTACTGGTACCGTGCGCATTAACGTAGTCAAGTTCACTGGTCTTAATGTGACCCTCGTCAATGGCTTCCTTCATTGCTCTAATGGCACCTTTTCCAGAGGGGTTCGGAGCAGTCATATGATAAGCATCGCTGGTAGCACCGTATCCAACCACTTCGGCCAAAATATTAGCACCACGCGCTTTAGCATGGTCATAATCCTCAAGTACAAGAGTACCAGCCCCTTCTCCCATGACAAAGCCATTACGGTCTTTATCAAACGGCATTGAAGCATCTTCCACTTTTTCAGCGGTTGAAAGAGCGGTCAATTTAGCAAATCCAGCAATTCCAATCTCGGTGATGGCAGCTTCAGTTCCACCAGCAATCATCATCTTGGCTTTCCCTTGTTTAATTAGTTCAAAGGCGTTTCCAATGGCATTATTAGCTGAAGCACAAGCCGTCACAATGGTCTGAGACGTGTTTTCCGCATCAAAGTACATGGAAACATTTCCAGCTGCCATGTTAGCAATGGCTTTAGGAACAAAAAGTGGTGAAACTCGCTTTGGTCCCTTTTCGTGCATTTTGATGATGTCACTCTCAATGGTAGTAAGACCACCAATTCCATTTCCGTACATGACACCAAGGTCCTCAGGTTCGTAATCACCCTGTTTCAGGCCAGCTTGATCCATGGCCTCTTTAGCACTGTACAAAGCGTACTGTGAAAAAAGATCAATTCGTTTGTAGGCACGTTTATCTAAACGCTTGCTTGGATCAAAGTCTTTAACTTCAGCAGCTACCGTTACACCCGTGTTACTAGCATCAAATTTGGTAATTGGTGCAATGCCCACTTTAGAGTTAAACAAATTGTTGGAAAAGGTTTCGGCATCATTTCCGATGGGGGTGACAGCTCCCATCCCTGTTACAACTACTCGATTACTCAAATGATTTCCTCCTGTTCAAATAAATAATTTTACTGATTATTTATCGTTCTCCGCAATCTTCTTTTGAATGTAGTCAACTAATTGTTGGACGGTGTTGATGTCTTCATCACTTTCAATTTCGATGTCATATTCATTTTCAAGTCCGTCAACCACTTCAAAAAAGTCAAGACTATCAATATCAACGTCTTCCTTAAGATTAGTGTCCATCTTGATGTCTGATGCTGGTACATCAGTTTGTTTTGCGATTAAGTCCTTGATTTTGTTAAAAATTTCGTTTTGATCTGCCATAATTTATCACTCCATAATATTTTTTGTATTTAGTATCTAATTACTACGGTTCCAATGGTTAATCCACCACCAAAACCGGTTAAAACAAGGTTGTCACCACGGTTAATCTGATGCTCCTCTACCATTTCACTTAATAGCAGTGGCTCACTCGCCGCAGCGGTATTGCCATACTTATTGATATTAACGGGAAACTTTTCCATCGATAAACCTAATTTGTTAGCAATACTTTTAATAATTCGTTCATTTGCTTGATGAACGATAAAGTACTTCACATCATTTAAGTCAATGTTTGCTTTTGAAAGCGCCAGTTTGATGGACTTGGGAACTCTTTGAGTAGCAAAACGATATACTTCATGACCATCCATCTTGAAATACGGCTGGTGTGTATCATCAGCGAAGTGCCCAGCCGTTAGCGAATTACCAAGTTCTCCAACTGTTTCTAAGTCACTAGCAAGCACCTCTGACTCACTTCCATCATTGGTAGCTAGAATTCCCGCAGCACCATCCCCAAACAGGACCGCCGTTGAACGGTCCGACCAATCAATGTACTTGCTTAGCTTCTCACCGCCAATTAAAATTCCCTTTGCATGCGGCTTATTTGCAAGCAACGCATTCAAGACGTAAATTCCGTAAGCAAATCCGGAACAAGCGGCGTTTAGATCAAAGGCAACTGCATTGTCGGCATGAAGATTTCCTTGAACCGCTGCTGCAGTTGAGGGAGTTTGAAAGTCTGATGACATGGTGGCTACGATGATGAAATCAACGTCACTTGCAGAAATATTGGCCTTATTAATGAGCTTAGTTGCAACATCAGTACACATGGAAGTATTAGTCTCTGACTTAGAAATGTGACGGGCGTGAATACCGGTCCGTCGTTTGATCCACTCATCAGAGGTATCCATGATTTTAGTTAAATCATGATTAGTAACAACATTATTGGGCGTTGACCTTGCCGTTTCTAAGATTGAAAAACTACCCATTTGCGACTCCTATTACCTATTTTATTGTTCTCTTTCCTTGTTACTTACGATAAAGGTCAACTGAGCGTCACAAGCCTTTTTATCGCCAACGTATGCCACACACGAAACTGAGCCGGCACTTCCTCTAACCTTATCAATCTTAACCTCAAAGCGTAGAACATCACCGGGCTCCACCATCTTTCTGAACTTCGCGTTGCGAATGCTACCCATATAAACCGTTTTGTTCTTAAACTGGGGCGACTTCAAAATCAGAATTGAAGCCACCTGGGCCATCGATTCAATAATTAAAACACCGGGCATGACTGGATTACCAGGGAAATGTCCTTGGAAATAATTTTCGTTAATTGTAACATTCTTGGTAGCCGTAATGGACTTGCCTGGATCCATCGCATCGACCCGGTCAATAAATAAAATCGGGTAACGATTAGGAATTAGATCCATAATTTCTTTTGCGTTCATTAAACTCAAATTATTCACCTCTATTAATCTAATTTGATTCAAGCATGGTATTTCGAGTAATTACCATGTGTTCATATTCAACAAGTTTTCGTTATTTAGCAATCAAAAACCATTCTAGATAGAATGATTCTGACATAAAAGCCTGTCATATCAGCATTTTAAAGCAAGTATGTATCTGGTTACACTTGTTTTAATGTGTAATCATGTTTCAAATCACGCTCTTAAGCCCAAAAAATATCCCATAGCCATTTTTAGGCCATGGGATATTTAGATTTATTTGATTGGTTTTAGGCAAGTAAATGAACACCCTTGTCAACGTAGATAATGTCACCAGTAACACCGGTTGATAAATCACTAACTAAGAAAGCAGCAACGTTACCAATCTGATCAGTTGTTACATTCTCACCATCAACGGTGAATGATTGTGACATTTTAAGAAGGTCACGATGACCCTTAATTCCGGTAACAGCCAAAGTTTTAACGGCTCCAGCGGAAATTGCGTTTACTCGAATTTGGTCTTTACCAAGTTCAGAAGCAAGGTAACGCATAGCTGATTCAAGGGATGCCTTAGCAATTCCCATCATGTTGTAATCAGGAATGGCACGAGTTGAACCCATATAAGTTAACGTTAAAATGCTACCAGGTTTGTTCATAATCTTGCTGGCATAACGAGTAACTGAGATAAATGAGTACGCACTAATGTCTTCGGCTAAGTTGTAACCATCTTTTTTGGTGTTAATCACACCATTTTGAAGGGTTTCTTTGTCAGCAAAAGCAATGGCATGAATAACCCCATCGATGTTTCCAAAACGGTCATGAATTTCGGAAAAAGCCTTTTGGACGTTAGCATCTTCGGCCACGTCACATTTAACCAGTGGGAACTCTTCATCACCAATGGTCTTCTCAATACTCTTCTTTAAACGATCATTTTGGTATGTCAAAATAACTTGAGCTCCAAGTGACTTAATTGCTTGTGCACATCCCCAAGCAATACTTTTTCTATTCGCCACACCCATCACAACAACTTTTTTTCCTTTTAATAAATCAGCCATCTTCAAAATCCTCCTAGAACCAAATATCTAATTTACATCATTATATCAAAAAATTAATTCATTCATTAAAAATTTCGGTAACGGGAAAGTCGCTTAGCAACCAAATCATCCTTAGATAATGCATTTAATTCCCTAATTTTTTTAACCAGATCGCCTCTGAAACGTTCGAAACCATCAACCGTATCAGCTTCGGGAATAATCCGATCGATGATTCCCTCGGACAACAAATCATCTGGCGTTAATTTCATCACTGAAGCAGCTTCTTTCATCCGACTGGGGTCTTTCCACAAAATCGTGGCGTAACCTTCAGGTGAGAGCACCGAATAAATACTATCCTCAAAGGCCCAGACACAATCACCGACAGCCAGTGCTAAAGCACCACCACTGCCACCTTCGCCAATGATCACACTAATATAAGGAACGGTTAGTTGCATTCCTTGTAAGATTAATTGAGCAATCGTATAACCAATCCCGTGGTACTCGGCATCAACACCTGGATACGCTCCAGGCGTATTGATTAAGGTGACAATCGGCCGGTTGAACTTTTCGGCCTGTTTCATCAGACGCAAAGCCTTCCGATATCCATCTGGTTCTGCGGAACCAAAGTGCCGCTCAATGTTGGAGTTCAGGTCTGATCCCTTTCTAATTCCCACAAACGTAGTGGCAATGTTGTCCATGGTGCCAATCCCACCATAAACAGCCGGATCATCACCATAAGCCCGGTCACCATGAAGTTCCATAAAATCATCGGTAATGCCGTTGATTAAATCATCAACCCCAATTTTTTTGGCAGCTCTAGCGGCTAGCACCTTATCCCATGCCGTTTTTTTAGCCATTAAGATCACCTACCTGATGCCATTTTAATAACTTCCCTAACGTTTCTTTCAATTCAGAACGTTTAATGACATCGTCCAAGAAGCCATTTTTAAGCAACGTTTCAGCCCGCTGAAAATCCTTTGGCGGACGCTGTTGGATCGTTTTTTCAATCACCCGACGACCAGCAAAACCAATCAAAGCATGGGGTTCTGACAACAAAATATCACCCTGCATGGCAAAGCTGGCGGTCACACCACCAGTGGTAGGATCGCCCAGCATACTGATGTAAAGCAACCCAGCCTTACTGTGTTCAGCCACAGCCTCAGAGACCTT
The DNA here is from genome assembly GCF_059900945.1 of Fructilactobacillus sp. X8R1C1. Lineage (NCBI taxonomy): Bacteria > Bacillati > Bacillota > Bacilli > Lactobacillales > Lactobacillaceae > Fructilactobacillus > Fructilactobacillus sp. X8R1C1. The sequence goes on from NZ_JBWXVH010000002.1 coordinate 200,895, forward strand.
GGCCATCTGCATTAAGGAATGAATTCCCTCCTGCATTCGCGCACCCCCAGAAGCAGTGAAGACAATCACCGGCAGGCCCTTTTTAGTAGCCGTTTCAAATAAACGAGCCAAAATCTCTCCAGTAGCTGTCCCTAAACTGGCCATAATAAAACGCCAGTCCATCGCTGCAACCGCAACTTTGACACCGTTGATCGTTCCGATTCCCGATAGGACACTTTCGTTTATCCCAGTAATCTCTCTGGCCTTCTTTAGTTTTGCCACGTACTTATCGTCTTTAAATTTTTTGGAAGCCTTTAAATCAGTATTAATGGGTGTAAAGTCGTCGCACATCATTTGAATGCGTTCTTTGGCTCCAATCCGAAAAGCATAGCCACAATTTGGGCATTCTTTGTATTTACCAAGTTTCTTTTTGTAAAAAGTAGTCCCACAATAAGGACATTTCACCCAAATATCATCAGGAATCTGATCCATTCTTTTGGTCAGCTCATCCGAATTCAAATTCTCAAAATCACTTTTTGCCATGTTTCTTCATCCATTCTTTTAAGAACGTACTTTCAATGTAATTATTGTTGAAGTCCCCAGCCAAGAAATGCTTGTCATTTAATAAAGCAATCAAGAAGTCCCGGTTGGTTTTGACCCCTTCAATGTGAAACTCATTAAGAACCCGACGCATCTTATGGACAGCCTGTTTCTTAGTAGGCAAGTGAACAATGATTTTGGCAATCATCGAATCGTAGTACGGTGAAATGACATCGTTTTGTCCAATGCCAGAGTCCACTCGAACTCCCTTTGTACCATAAGTCTGGTGCAAACTCGTAATCTTACCCGGCGATGGGGCAAAATTATTGCTGGGATCTTCTGCATCAATTCGACACTCCAAAGCGTAGCCTTTTACGTCACAATCAGCCTGCGTGAAGGGTAATTTTTCGCCTTCTGCAACTAAGATCTGAGCTTTAATGATTTCCACATCGGCAACTTCTTCGGTAATGGTGTACTCAACCTGCAGTCGGGTATTCATTTCCATAAAGTAGAAGTTGTGATCCTGATCCATTAAGAACTCGTATGTACCTGTATTTGTATACTGGATTCCCTTGGTGGCGTTAACGACGATCTGACCAAGTTCTTGGCGCTTTGCGGAAGTGATTTCAGAACATGGACTTTCTTCAATGATCTTCTGGTGATTACGTTGAAGTGAACAATCACGTTCGGGAAAATAAACAACGTTACCATGCTCATCGGCAATGACTTGCATCTCAATGTGCTTGGCGTCGTTTAGATCTTTTTCCATGTACAATCGATCATCGCCAAAGGAAAGTTTAGCCTCCCGTTTCGTATCCTGAAAAGCCTTAGCCAGTTCATCGTCATCAGCAACTTTTCGGATGCCCTTACCACCACCGCCGGCAGCAGCCTTCAGCATTACTGGATAACCAATTTGATGAGCGACTTCTTTGGCTTGTTCCACGGAGTCAATAAAACCATCACTGCCAGGAATCGTTGGCACACCACTTTTTTTCATGGCTTCCTTAGCATTGCCTTTATTTCCCATCAAATTTATGACCTTAGCACTTGGACCGATAAACTTAATGCCACACTGATTGCAAAGTTCCGCAAAATCAGCGTTTTCAGACAAAAAGCCATATCCCGGGTGCAAAGCATCGCAACCAGTAAGTACCGCTGCATCAACAATTGCTGCCATATTGAGATATGACTCGTCTGGAAATGGTCCACCGATACAAACTGACTCATCGGCCAATTTTACGAATAAACTATCAGCGTCAGCAGTTGAATACACTGCCACTGCCTTAATATTCATATCATGAAGCGCACGGATAATCTGGACTGCAATCTCGCCCCGATTAGCCACCAGTACCTTTTTAAACATTAAATCACCTTTCACTCACTATGATTCAACCGCAAACATCAACGTTGCATTAGCGATTTCCTGTCCGTCCCTAGTGACAACACCTTTGCCAATTCCAATATTATGTTTAACCTTTAATAAATCAACTTTTAAATGTAAAACATCGCCTGGTCGAAAGTCATCTTTAAATTCAGCTTGTTTGATTCCACCAAAAAAGGCGTTTTTACCCTTGTATTCTGGCATTGATAAGAGAGCAACCACTCCAGTCTGAGCCATTGACTCAAGCACCAACGGACGTGGCAGTGTCGGATGATTACCTTGATTTGCAAAGTACCATTCGTTTCCTGCCAACATCTTAGTGGCCTCGGCTCCCTCTCCCGGGGTAATAGTGTCAATCTTATCGATCATCTGAATTGGGGGTCGTTGGGGAATATAATCATTAACATTCAATGTCATAACTAATCCTCCTTAATCTCATAAACTGGTTCGTTATACTCAACCATCGAACCATTATCAACCAGACGTTTCACGATGGTTCCGCTCACTGGACTTTTGACTTCATTGACCATCTTCATGGCCTCAATGATACAAACCGTTTCACCCTTTTGAACACGATCACCATCTTTTTTGAAGTCAGGCTTTTCAGGACTAGGAGCAAAATACAATATTCCCACCATCGGTGCCTTTAGTTGATAATTACCACTAGTAGGTGCATTCAACTGAAGCTTTTCCTGATTTTCATCCGATTTATCATCCGCCGTTTTTTCAACGTGGGTGACTGGTTTAGAATGACTGTCAATCTTTGAGAAATAAAGTTGTTGACCGTTTTCATCAATTTTTAATTCTTGTAAGTTAGACTTATCAAATTTAGTAATTAATTTTTCAATGTCTTTTTCATTCATTATTGATTCCACTTCTTTATCGCAATGACCGCGTTATGACCACCAAATCCAAATGAATTACTAATGGCGGTATTGACCGGTCTTTTAGCATTCTCTTTATCCACTAGCCTGATATGACTTTCTGGATCCTGGGTACTGACACCAACATTCACTGGCATTTGACTATGCTTCATGGCTCCAAGAATTGCCACGGCCTCAATGGCTCCAGCAGCCCCAAGGGCATGACCAGTCATCCCCTTGGTTGAACTAACCAAGACGTGGTCATTATCTTTAAACAACTTGCTAATGGCCTTTGACTCAGAAACATCATTAGATTGAGTTGCTGTGCCATGGGCATTAATGTAATCAAGGTCGGAAGTCTTGATGTGAGCTTCATCCAATGCTTGTTGCATGGCCCCAATGGCCCCTTCCCCATCTGGATCAGGAGCAGTTAAATTATAAGCATCACTGGTTTGGCCGTAGCCAACGATCTCACCCAAAATATGTGCATCACGTGCTTTGGCGTGATCGTAATCTTCAAGCACTAAGGTTCCAGCACCAGCGCCCATTACGAAACCATCCCGATCTTTATCAAATGGCATGGAAGCGTGAGCTGGATCTTCACTTGAAGAAAGAGCTGTTAGGGCTGCAAAGGCTGAAATTCCAACCGGCGTAATTGCTGCCTCGGATCCACCAGCGATCATCATTTTAGCCTTGCCAGCTTTAATGTATTCATAAGCATCGCCAATCGCGTTGGTTCCAGTTGCACAAGCTGTAACCACGGCTTTACTAGTGTTTTTAGCGCCAAAGTAGATCGAAATATTGCCAGCAGCCATATTAATAATGGTTTCTGGGATAAATAACGGGGAAAGACGTCTGGGACCCTTTTTGTACATTTTTAGAACCTGCGTCTCGATAGTACTAATACCACCAATCCCAGATCCGTAGATGACGCCAAGATCCTTCCCATCATATTCTCCTCGTTTCAACCCAGCTTGGTCCATTGCCTCTACGGCACTGTAAAGTGCGTATTGCGCAAATGGATCTACTCGATGATAGTCTCGTTTAGCTAAGCGTTTGCTTGGATCAAAGTCCTTTACGCCGGCTGCCACGTGAGCTTTAATCTCAGAGGTGTCAAAACTAGTGATTTTTTCGATTCCAACCTTTGAAGCCAACAAATTATCAATAAAAGTCTCAGCATCGTTCCCGATCGGGGTTACTGCACCCATGCCCGTAACAACAACTCTATTACCCAATTGAATCCTCCCTTAAATAAACGGAACTACATTGTGAGTCCGCCATCAACAGTGATTACCTGTCCGGTAATGTATTGATTATTAATCAAAAACTCGATTGTTTCGGCTACTTCTTCAGCACTTCCAAAACGATGAAGGGGAATGGTATCTTCCCACCTCGAAATAATTTTGTCACTCAATTTGGCCGTCATGTCGGTCTTGATCATGCCAGGAGCAACGGCGTTACAACGAACCCCTCTAAGTGATCCCTCTTGTGCCGTCGTCTTTGTTAAACCAACAATCCCTGATTTGCTTGCCGAATAATTCGCCTGTCCCATATTTCCGTGAAGTCCCGAAATACTGGAAGTGTTGATGATAACACCAGCTCGTTTCTTTTGCATTGTCTTTAAGGCATACTTAGTCATATTAAACGTTCCAACAAGGTTGGTGTCTAACACAGCTTTAAAATCCTCTTCGCTCATCCGCGTTAAGAGTTTGTCCCTGGTAATCCCAGCATTATTAACTAATACATCGAGATGATCATGTTCATCTAAGATCTGGTTCACCATTGACTCAGCGTCTTCTTCTTTTGAAACGTCGCCAATCAAGATCTCAATCTCAGTGTCAAACTGTGACTTTAAATCTTTTACTTCGTCATCACTTAATTCTCGATGAGAATTCACAATCACAAAATTATGTGGATCTTTTGCTAATCGTTTGGCAGTTGCCAGACCAATTCCCTTAGTAGCACCGGTAATTAAAACCGTGCTTTTGTCATTTTTCGTTGTCATGAATTAGTCCTCCAAACCAAGTTTTGCTTGTAAATCATTTAATTTCTTTAAACTGTCAACGCTATAAGCATCGACATCTTTAAGTGTCTTTTTTGCAAATTTAGTCAGTGTGTTCCCCGGCCCGATTTCAATCAGCGTATCCACTCCGTAGTTTTTGACCATGAATTCTAGATCCGCTTTAAAGTGGGTTGGATTGACCAACTGACGGGTTAACGTATCGGAGAGGTTATCCTTATTAAACAGACCAACGTCAGTGTTGCTGATCACTGGAACCTCCGGGGTTTTAAAGGCAACATTCTCCATTCGTTTTGAAAGCAAATCACTCGCTAGCTGCATCAGCGGAGTATGTGAAGAAACGGCCACTTTTAAAGGAACGACTCGCTTTGCTCCCCGGTTCTTAAGTTCTGCACTAGCTGTTTTGACCCCAGACTCAGTCCCACCAATCACAGTTTGTTCGCTGGTATTGAAATTAGCTGGGTATGCTCCATCAACTTCGTTAGTTACGTCAACCACTACTTGGGGCTCAACCTTTAACACAGCAGCCATTGAACCGGGATTTTGCTTTCCGGCTTCATCCATGTAGTGGCTTCGGTCACGCACTAATTTTAATCCTGATTGAAAAGATAGTGCTTTAGCAGATACTAAAGCACTATACTCGCCTAAACTAAGACCCATCATTGCCTGCGCTTTAGGAAGCTTGCCAGCTAAAATCTGGTAAATCCCATAACTCAAAGTCAAAATGGCAATCTGAGTATTTTCAGGATCGTCAAAAACCTTCGGATCGGATAGATCAAGATTTAAAGTATGCGACGCGGTATCGACCACGTTTTTATAGGTATCGTTATTTTGATACAAGTCAGATCCCATGTTAGCAAACTGTTGTCCCTGGCCACTGAATAAATAACCGATTTTCAAAATTTAAAACACTCCTAAAATAAAAAACACTTTATTATTTATCGTTCTTTTCGTCAATTTGCTTTGCAACATAATCAACTAGGTCAGAAACCGTCTCCATGCCCTCGTCACTATCAATTTCGATGTCATAGGCATCTTCTAGGGCATCCACAATTTCAAAGATATCTAATGAATCTAAATCCAAGTTATCTTTGAAGTTAGCGTCCATTTTAATGTCATCGGGGTTGATATCGGTTTGGTCGGTAACAACCGCCTTAATCTTGTCAAAAATCTGATTCTTATCTGCTTTTTCAGCCATAAATAATCACTCCATTTAATAAAATTTGTTTGTCCTCAATAATTAATTATAACAGTTCCAGTAGTTAATCCGCCACCAAAACCGACAAGGGCAACTTTGTTTCCTCTTTGAATTTTACCGCTTGTAAGCAAATCTGCCAATAGCAGTGGTTCACTAGCTGCCGCTGTATTCCCATATTCATCAATATCAATTGGGAACCGACTTTTCGGCAAATCAAGCCTTCTAACAACGCTAGTAATAATTCTGGCATTAGCTTGATGCATGACAAAAACATCAATATCATCTAAAGCTAAATGAGCATCTGTTAGTGCTATTTTAATTGAACTGGGAACCCTCTTTAACGCAAAGTTAAACACTTTATGACCATCCATCTTAAAGAACCGATTTTCCTGATTGGTACTTTTCCCAAATGGTGTAACGCAGGGAAAGTGTCCAGCTGTTAAAGCTGACCCCAAATCACCATAAGTTTGAAGGGACTCTCCTAAGATCTTCGAATCAGAACTAGGATCATTTTTAACCAAGATTCCAGCGGCTCCATCACCAAAAAGCACGGCAGTTGATCGATCTGACCAGTCCAAAAACTTACTTAATACTTCCGCACCAATCAAAATCCCACAACTACCGTTCTTTTTTGCTAACAACGAATTAAGAATTGACGTTCCAAACGCAAAACCCGTACATGCGGCATCAATATCAAACGCCACCGCATTAGTAGCGTCAATCGCACCCTGAACGCTAGCAGCCGTCGATGGAGTCTGATAATCAGATGACATGGTGGCCACAATTACATAATCCAAGTCTTTAGGATCAGTCCCAGAACTTTTCAAAAGCTTTTGAGCCACTTCCACACTCATTGACGTTGTAGATTCATTAACCGCAATGTGCCGACTTGAAATGCCTGTTCGTCTCTTAATCCATTCATCAGAGGTGTCCATAATCTTAGCCAGGTCGTCATTAGTGACGACCTTTTCAGGAACACTTTTGGCGCTTGAAATAATTTTAAAAGCACTCACTACTTATCACCTACTTAATCGGACCGGTCAGCTAACGAGAATTCAAGCGTGGCCGAACAAGCTTTATCGCCATTAACTTCACTATCAGCTACCATCGTGTAGGTTCCATCGTTAACTTCTTTTAAATCAACGTGAACTTTCAAAGTGTCGCCGGGTCGAACCATGTGTCTAAACTTCACATTTTTAGTTTTGTTAAGTTTAGTAACCTTACTTTTAGGATCAACATCAAGCGATTTCAAAATGAGGATTGACGCCACCTGCGATAAGGTCTCAACAATTAAAACTCCTGGCATTAGTGGAAATCCGGGAAAATGACCCTGAAAATAGTTTTCATTAGCGGTGACGTTCTTTACGGCATCGATTGACTCGCCCGGGGTTAGCTGATCCACTCGGTCCACAAATAAAGTTGGGTTACGGTTTGGAAGAATTTCCATTATTTTATCAATGCTTAACTGTTCCATATTTTCATCTCACAAAATTTAGTTTTACGTTACAAATGTGACGTTTGGTAACATCTTAACGTTTATTCAAACTGAGTGCCTCGCTACTTACTAACAGGATTTTATCCTTTGAATTATACCCAATCGCCCATCGATTTCCGTATCGATCTCCGGGAATTCCTGGGAATTTATCGGCCTCATCATTATCCATATCCTGTAGATAATCATAGGATTCTGGGATGGGAGCCGAGTAACGATCGATTCCAACACCATCAACATAGTACATCCGCCAGTGATTGGTGTCATTTATGAAATGATGCTCTTGATCATAGGAACCGGGCATAACCTCAACGCTGTACTCAAGGTAATCTGGGTTGACCAGAACAGTATGCCCATTATCCATGATTGCGGAATAATAGGTGCCATAGTCCACCAAATCTGGATAACGATGACGTTCAATCTTTTGCCGTGGCGCCAGCTCAATATCTGTCCCATCAATCACTCTCTGTTTATTAGGATGTCGTTTTTCATCGATTTCAGTTTGAAATTTTTTCAAGAATTCATTGGCCGAACCGTGCAATTTGGAAATACCATCCGAAATCCGATTTTTTCTAACCATGATACTGTCCCTCCTTAATTTTTTTACACTTGATTTTACCACATTGAAGACTAAATTCTAACGTTTGGGCACCAAGGTATCGTATACTTGCTTATAGTATAAGAGATCAAATAATCAATGAAGGTAGGTAAGAAAAATGGAATTGAAGCTTGAACGAATCTATACCAAGCCCGTCGATAAGGATGGATACCGAATCCTAGTTGATCGTCTCTGGCCTCGTGGAATCTCGAAGGTTAACGCCGATCTAGATATTTGGTTCAAATCAATCGCTCCAAGTACCGAACTAAGAAAATGGTTCGGACACGACCCCGCCAAGTTTGAGGAATTCAAACAAAAGTATTTGGATGAACTAAAAAATAATCCACAAATGCCCGGATTTATATCATTAATTTCCACCCATTTAAAATCGGGCAACGTAATTTTATTATACGGAGCAAAAGATACAAAGCATAATCAAGCGATCATTATCTATCACTATTTGCTTGCCCAACCTGAGATTAAAGCAGAACTCAATCAGTAATGGAGGAATTTAACATGAAAACAGTAGAAATTGGTAAATCAGACGTAACGACCGTCCCACTAGGTTTAGGCACTAATGCCGTTGGTGGTCACAACTTATTTCCAAACTTAAGTGACCAAACCGGAATCGAAATCGTTAAAACAGCTTTAGACTCTGGCATTACCCTGCTAGATACTGCCTTTGCGTATGGCATGGGCGAATCAGAAAAACTAATCGGTGAAGCCATCAAGGGATACGATCGTTCTAAGATTCAGATCGCTACTAAGGGTTGTCAAAAGGTTCAAAGCGATGGAAGCGTTGTTATTGATGACTCTCCGGAATACTTAAAACAATGCGTCGAAGATAGTTTGAAACGACTTCAAACCGACTACGTTGATATCTTCTACATCCATTTTCCAGATGATCACACCCCATTAAACGAATCAGTGGCTGCTTTAAACGAAATGAAAAAAGCCGGTAAGATTCGTGCCATCGGAGTTTCAAACATGTCAATGAAACAATTAAAGCAGGCCAACCTTGACGGACTGGTTGACATTGATGAAGAAGAATACAACTTGATTGATCGCTCAGCCGAAAGGGAAAGATTCCCATATCTAAAGGAACACGATATTTCATTTGTTCCATTCTTCCCACTTGCATCTGGACTCTTGACCGGCAAGTACAGCAAAGAGACTAAGTTCCCAAAGGATGATATCAGACATGACAATCCCGACTTTAAAGGCAAAGAGTTCAAAAAGATTGTTGAAAAAGTTGACCAACTAAAGCCAATTGCCGACAAGCATGACGCTACCGTTGCTCAAATCGTCATTGCTTGGTACATCAAGAATCCTGATATCACGGTTGTTATTCCGGGTGCCAAAAAGCCAGAGCAAGTCAAAAGCAATGCTAAAGCGTTAGACATTGACCTTAGCCACGCCGAGTATGATCAAATTAACACCCTATTTAAATAGAAATTAAGAAATGAAAAGCGTTCATCATTTGATGAACGCTTTTTTGACACTTATTTATTTTTAATTTCACGGTAGAAAATGATTTGAGCCGCTGAATTCCAGAAACTAATGAAAATCATTGGAACATATACAATTACAGAAACCACCGCGGCTAAAATAGAATTACCCTTCACAACGGTTGTAACGGCTGTCATCAAAATGGTTAATACGAAATACATACAGAAAAATAACAGCTGCAGATAAAAAAAGTTCCACTTGTAACCCTTCGTTGTTTGCCAAGCATCGGTAAATGCTTGAGTAATCCCAACTTCTTTTCCGGTCTCAATTTCATCTTGATACGAATACATCCAAAGACCCCATCCAACCGACAAGATGACGCCGGGAACAATCAATAGGAGGGTTGCAAAGGCCTCTGCAAGTGTCATTAATAGTCCTACCAGAATGATGACAGGCCAATTATACTTACGATTAAAAGCCACAAAAGCATTCTTAAACTTAAAACTATCATTTTGAATACTCTTGGCGTATCCCATGGCCAAAGAGGCAGAAAATAAGATTCCCACCAGACCAACGATTAATTCAAAGATTGAGAAAAGGGCTCTTTGCATGCCTTGAAGCTTGAACAACATCATTGGATCCGAAAAAGCTCCCACGACCCCAGCTGGGATGCCCATTAAAAACATCATCCACCAGTTCTTCTTAACGATTCCCCACGACTTTGTCATTGCATTTGCAATCATATGTATTCCTCCATTTTTCGTTACTAGAATTATTACACGCCGAGTTCTTTTTGACAACGTAAAAAAAGAGAAGCAACTTGCTTCTCTTTTTGTAACTAATGATTAACTATTTAATTTCTTCGTAGAATTTAATGTTAGCCATTGAGAACCATACCATGTAAAAGATTGAAATTGCGATGGCGAGCACCGTCAAAATGACTTCAAGCACAATTGCAAAGACGGTCCATGTCAACATTGAGGCAAAGATCCACCAGAGAAGTGCACCTACCAGGACAATTACCGCGTAGGTTACGATGGCAATGATTAGGTTCAAAACTTTCAAACCAATCAGACCCCAACGATTGCCAGTCATGAGTTTCCATGAAGCTGAAAAGCCATCCATTAGATGAACTTTTTTACCAGCTCGTTGAACATCAAAGTAGGTTAAGTAAATGAACGCTAACCCAGTGGCAACAAAGATCCAAGCAATTCCAACTAATGCTAGAATCACAATTCCAACAATGATCAAAGCGACCACTTGAGCGGTGGTGGTGTTAAAACCAAAGACTCGAGGAACAAATGAAGCACTAATAACGCCAGCGGAGGCAACAAATAATGCACCAAAAATGAAACTAATCAAATCCATAAAAGCGGCATACAGTGCTGCCACTAACCATGTATTTCCTTGTTTAAATGCCACAAAGGCATCTTCAAATTTAAACGTATCGGTCTCGTCACCAGTCAGGTACCCCATCGCTGCTGATTCAAATAATACAATCCCAATAATTCCAACGATGATCGAGATTAACCAGATACTAAAACTGGCACCCAAACTATAACTTAAACTCAAAGCCTCAGAATTTTGCAGGCTGCTAACTAATCCACCCAGAACAGCGGATATTAAGATCGCAGGAACAACCATTGCTAACAAAATCCAAAAATGCTTTTTGGTTACGTTAAGGGCACTTTTAATTGCTTTAATAATCATAATAATTCTCCCTTTGTTAATTTATTTACAATTTCATTATAACGAAATCTTAATAAAAACGCTATCAGTCACAATCACAACCAATAAAAAAAAGAAGCACACGCTTCTCTTTTGACTAAATTAGTCATCCCATTGGTCAACAGTGTCAACTGGAGCATCAGGATTCCCGTTCCAACGGAAGTCACCGTACCAAATTGAACGCTTGTCAACGTTAAGGCTATTAATTAGGCGAATGTCATCGTCGTCAAGTTCAAAGTCAAAGATGTCAGCATTGGCTTTAATGTATTTTTCGTGAGCTGACTTTGGAATTGAGATAATGCCACGTTGCATGTCCCAACGAATAATGATTTGTGCGGTTGATTTACCGTACTTTTCAGCAATCTTCTTAACAAGTGGATTGTTTAAAGCAGCTCCACCACCAAGTGGTGACCATGCTTCAAGCTTAATGTCATTTAAGTCACAGTATTCTTTAATGTCAGCTTCTTGTTCTAATGGATGAAATTCCATTTGGTTAACAGCTGGCTTTACGGAAGCGTGCTTCATCAAGTCTCTTAGACGACGAATGTTGAAGTTTGAAACTCCAATGGCCCGTGCTTTACCTTCATGGTAAATCTTTTCAAGAGCACGCCAGGTTTCCTTGTACTTACCATTAACTGGCCAGTGAATCAGTAACAAATCAACGTATGAAGTTTGAAGACGCTTTAATTGTCCTTCAAAAGCTTCAAGAGTTGAATCATATCCTTGGTCACCATTAAATACTTTAGTCGTTAGAAAAACATCTTCACGTTTTAATCCGTTGTCAGCCAGACCTTTTTTCAGACCCTCACCAACACCGGCTTCATTTCCATATTGTTTGGCGGTATCGATTGCTCGATAACCATCATTTAGTGCCCATTCAACGGATTGAGCGGCGGTTTTATTATCACTCTTCCAAACACCCATTCCTAATTGGGGCATTTCAACGCCATTATTTAAACGTACTTTTGATTCTAAATCTCTACTCATACTTAACACCTCCATGAACTAATTGTAGGATATCACGTTATTTATTTCATGAATTTTGTTTGTTATTTTTAGCGAGCGTCACGGTAAAATCAAGCGTTCCCTTGTTCACGACGTCTAAGATGTACTGAAATAACATCATAATCCAAGAAAAGGCCAACGTGAACGAAGTAATCTCAAAGGCTGTTAGTGAGAAGTAGTTCACAACTTGAAAGAGGATACTGGCCAGCACTAGTAGTAGTCCAATCAAATACGACGTTTTCAGGAAGTTTTTAGAAATTCCAGGCCAAAGCCAACGAATTCCAGCAATCAGAATAATAATAATCCAAACTAACGACCAGCCAAACTGAGTGTGCCAAAAATGCATCCACGGAATCTGAATGTCATTGGGAATAATCCCGATAGCGGCCACGTTAAACGCCATTAACGTCAAAAGGGTTCGTAAAATCCAAGTTTGAATGGTTGGTCTTTGAACTGATTTTAACGAAACAAACAAGAAATCAATCACAGCCCACATCAATAAAGCGGAAAAGATAATGGTCAAGTTAAACTGCCAACTGTCGGTTGCTCGACTCGTCCCCAAAAAGCTCAGATTATGGCGCCACCAGTAGCGATGACTGTTTGACGACATGGAGATCAGAACACCAGAAACAATGATTAGGTTCAAAAGATCGACTAATAAAGTTGGCGTTAGAGCCACTGCCACACTAATCATGACGTAGTTCACGATTCCCTCTAAAATGGCAATGATGATGGTCGCCGTATACACATCGAAAGTGGCGCCTTTAAAAGCAATTCCCAGAATCCAAAATACCCCAAGCAGCCCAACCAATAAACTGGCAGTAAAGGATAGAACAATCGTTGGAAAGTTTCGCCAGTAAATATTGCGATAAATGGTATTTTGTGGATTCTTGCGACTTTTAATGAGAAAAATCGTAAACAGTAAAGCACCAAAAAACAGTCCCAATACAATGGTGCCACTGGCAATCGAATATTTACCACTGATGGGGACGATCTGAAAGTGCCGATACTTAAAAAAGATCAGTGCGATTAACGCGGTCATCACCGCCGGAATCAGCGACCACCAGATCGAAACGTTCCACGAATTCGGCGTGCCATCATTAACTTTCTCTACCGTCATGCCCTGTCTTCGCAGTGTCAAGTTCAATTTGGCTCCCGGCTTAATATGGAGACGTTCAACGACCTGATTTGGGATTGCAATTTTATACTTTGGTTCCGTCATTATGATTCCTCGTTCGTTATGAATTTGAAAATAGTTTTATTCTTCTATTATAACGGACCCAGGACTAATTATTAAAAAAAGAAGCAGAATTCTATGAATTCTACTTCTTAAGTTAGTTGATAATTTTAATTTATTTGTCATCACCAGTGAAATCGAAAACAACACGGCCAACAATCTTACCAGCCTTCATGTCATCAATTACGTTGTTGATATTTTCTAACTTGTCAGTTCTAACGATTGGTTTAACCTTACCTTCAGCACCGAACTGGAAGGTTTCTCTAAGATCTTGTCTAGTTCCAACTAGTGAACCAGCAACTTTAATACCGTCAAGAACGGTCTTGTCGATGTTAAGTGCCATATCACCCTTTGGTAGAGCAACCGCAACTAAGGTTCCGTCAGGACGTAAAGCGTTAACTGATTGAGTGAAAGCATCCTTGTTAACGGCAGTAACGATTGAATCGTAAACCCCACCAACTTTATCTTGAACTTGTTCGGCAACGTTACCGTCATGTCTGTTAATCAAAACATCGGCACCATTTTCTTTAGCAGCTTCCAACTTCTTAGGATCTCCATCCACAACTACAACTGGAGCACCAAAGACGTTTTTGGCAAGTTGAACACCCAGGTTACCTAATCCACCGGCACCAACGATTTCAACCCACTTGCCGGGTCTCGTGTCACCAATCTTTAAAGCTTTGTAAGTGGTAACACCGGCACAAGTTAGTGAAGTTGCTTCAACGGGGTCCAAGCCTTCAGGAACCTTAACGGCGTACTTAGCATCAACGATACATTCTTCTGCCATGGCACCGTTAACGGTGAAACCAGAGTTTTTAACGTTACGACATAAGGTCTCATTACCAGTAACACAATACTCACAAGTACCGTCAGCTGAGTAGAACCAAGCGATTGAAACTCGATCACCAACTTTTAAGTCGGTAACATCGTCAGCAACTTGAGTTACACGTCCGACTCCTTCGTGACCAATGATTCGGCCCGGAACTTCACCGAAGTCACCCGAGGCAACGTGGAGGTCAGTATGACAGAGTCCACAATACTCAACTTTAACTAAAGCTTCACCCTCGTGAATTGGACGAAGTTTGACATCTTTAACATCAACGTATCCATCTGAATTATCTCTAACAACTGCTGCTTTTACCATATTAATTCTCCTATTCCCATGATTTATAGTCGTCTATCTATCAACAATTCCTATCATATAGTTAAAATTTTCACGTGTCAACAGGGAATTGTAAGCGATAACAGATTGTAATATATCCTTAAAAAACGAAGAATTAAAAAAGTGATTTATTTCCATGCCCAGGGGTCTTGATGCCATTTATTAAGTCGCTCGTACTGATCATTTTCGATTTGACCGTTGTTAAGCATTTGCTTAATTAGTTCAGGATAAGTTAACAGCGGAACAAATCTTAAATCAGCCTTGTCAAAATTATCGTCGGCATCACTAAAACCATAGGAGAAGATGGAAACCACCCCATCAACTTGATGGCCGTCATTTTGAACTGCCTGAGCTGCTTTAATCACACTGCCGCCAGTTGAAATTAAATCATCAATGAGCACAATGTGATCATCTGGGCCTACTTTTCCTTCAATCTGTTTACTGGTTCCATGATCCTTTGGTTTGGATCTAACGTAGATCATCGGTAACTTCATTGCTTCAGCTACCCAGGCTGCATGCGGGATCCCAGCCGTTGCCACTCCGCCAATGACCGTGACGTTCGGAAAATTAGTCTGAATTAACTGACCAAGTACCTGATAAATCTTTTTTCTTAGTTCTGGATACGAAATCGTTAAACGCAGATCGGTGTAAATTGGCGACTTAATCCCACTGGCAAACGTAAAGGGGCGTCTTGGATTCAGTTGAACGATTTGGTCGTTAACCAGGTCTTTTAAAATCTCAGTTGTACTATTCATAACTAATCTGTCCCCTTTTTTAAATTCCATTCATCATTGTATTTTTGATAAGCCCGATAAGGATGTTCACTCTGCGTAATGGGACGTCCTACGACAATGGCAGACGCACCATCACGTCGCGCTTGTTCTGGTGTTGCCACCCGTTTTTGATCTTCACTGGCGTCGTCTTTACTTCTGATTCCCGGCACAACGTAATCAAAATCAACCCCAACCTGCTTCACTAAATCGGGCAACTCCTTAGCGGAGGTAATAACTCCCTCACAACCAGAACTTTTAGCTAACTTAGCTAGAGAAACCACCTGCTCATTCATGCTCAAAGAACAATTTTGTTCGTTAGCGAGTCCTTTTTGCAAAATAGAAGTTAATTCGGTCACCCCTAATAACTCGGGAATCTGATTATGAGAGTGATTACTGCCATCCACTAAGCCGCGCTTAGCAGCCCTCATCATTTCACTTCCGCCAAGTGTGTGCACGGTCACGTAGTCAACCCCAAGTTGAGCAAGCTGAAACATGCCCGCGTATACAGTATTAGGAATGTCCATTAACTTCAGGTCTAAAAAGATTGAACACCCTTTATTTTTGATTTCTTTGACCGTCTCAGGACCGTATCGATAGAAAAGTTCCATGCCAATCTTGACCGTCAACTGACTTGGGTACGCAAATTGATCCAAAAACGTATTTACGTCCATCTGCGTCGGAAAATCCAGCGCAATCATCATCGTCTTCTTCATTTTCTTACCTCGCAAAAAAGGACCAATCACAGACGGGTGTCAGAGAATGGTCCTTTAAAATTAAATTTATATCAGTTAATAAACATAATCCTGGTTTCTCTGAACCAACTTAATTAATTATTACTCTAAATATAGGGAATATCGGTGGGGCCGTCAAGATAAAAGTTCATCTTGTCAAAACAATTTTACTATGTAATAATCACTAACAGCGTCAAATAAACAAGACCAGTGAGTCTTAATTTGGAGGAAATTATGGATAAAATAAGCAATAATACTGAGCACAGCCATGCATCAATGAGCAAGAACCAGAAACTAGTCTTACTGTCGTCTAGTTCTGGCTTTGGTCTTGAAAACATGGATGTGCTTTTTCTGTCTTTTACAATGAGTTCGATCATCGCATCCTTACACATCTCAGCCGGAGCGGCCGGGTTAATTGGAACCATCACCAACTGGGGAATGTTGCTTGGTGGCGTGATCTTTGGATTTCTTGGTGACCGTTTTGGTCGAGTCAAAACGTTTACCTACACCATCTTCATCTTTGCGTTTGCGACCGCTCTAATGGGATTTGCCAACAATATCTACTTAATCTACTTTCTAAGACTGTTGACCGGGATTGGAGCTGGTGGTGAGTATGGACTTGGCATTACTTTACTAGCCGAAGCCTTTCCGAAGAATAAGTTAGGAAAAATGTCATCAATTGCATCAGTCGGAGGGCAAGTCGGTGCTCTACTTGCAGCTATCCTGGCCGCCTTTATTATTCCACACCTTGGCTGGCATGCGTTGTACTTGTTCGGGCTCATTCCGATTGTCCTAATCTTCTTCGTTAGACGCCACCTACATGAGTCGGATGAGTTTCTTGAATCAAAGCAGGAACAGACCATTTCAACTGGTGAAGCAATTAAAAAATACATGTTTTCAGACTTTAAGACCGCCTATCAGAGTGTCGGTTTGATGATTATGACCACCGTTCAAATCGCTGGATACTTCGGTTTAATGAATTGGCTTCCAACCATCGTTCAAAAGCAAAGTGGCTTAAACGTCGCGGGATCCTCACTGTGGATGATTTCCACCATTATTGGGATGAGCGTTGGCATGATGGTGTTTGGCACGATTCTTGATCACATCGGACCACGGCTCTCATTTGGGATCTTCCTAATTGCCTCATCAATCATGGTTTATTTATTGGCCCTAGCGCACACCACGATTGCTCTACTAGTGATTGGTGCGGTCGTTGGTTTCTTCTCAAACGGGATGTACGGCGGATACGGTGCGGTTGTGAGTCAACTCTATCCCACTGAGGTTAGAAGTAGCTCCAACAATATCATCGTGGGAGTTGGGCGAGCTGTTGGTGGAATGTCATCGGTCATTATCGGAATTCTAATGGATCAATACAACCTGTACGTAGTAATGATTTTCCTTTCCGTTTTATATTTAATCAGCTTTGTCACCATGATCAGCATCCCTGGCATTAAAAAATTAAGTAAAAACACTAAATTAAGTGCAAATAACTAACATTTTTAACCCAAAAGAACTAGAATAGACATGAATAAATGAAAAAGGGGATATATAACATGGCTGATGATTTTGAAACACCACGCGTATTAGACGAAAAGATGTCAGAAGTATTTGATTGGAGCGACGACTCAACTCCAGTACGTGATGCATTATGGGATCACTACATGGAAGATAACAGTCATGATACCATGAAGACTGAATCTGATATGGAAAAGTACTTAAACATGAGCGATGACGACGTTAAAGCTGATGCTGAAAAGTTACTTAAGAAATAGTTTTTGATTCTTAGAACTCATCATTAATTGATGGGTTCTTTTTTATACAAAAAGAGATGACTGAATTGTCATCTCTTTTATTTAGAATTAATTATTAACGATTCGTTGATAAACATGAGTTGTTAACAGATAAATTACTATATAGAAAATAATTAAAACTAGTGTCGCACAGACACTGACGCTTAGCATAACTTTTGAATCATATACCCCAATCATTTTTAGTACGCTTGATAGAGCTGGATATGCAAAGCCTAAGTTTATAACTGTTCCAACAATTGGCAACATAAAGACCATGAGCATTTGACTGTGAATTGCATGTTTACTTTCCTTAGTACTTAACCCAACTTTTTTCATTGTTTTAAAGCTGTTTTTATCAGACAGTCCTTCCGAAATTTGCTTGTAATAGATAATTAGTGCAGTCATAATTACCATAATAAAAGCAATTAGAATTCCAACAAATAACAGACTACCAAAAACAGATTGAATTAAATCTTTCATCATCGGTTTAGAAGTATACTCATATTCTGGGATTTTTAATTGTTTCTGGATTTGTCTAGAAGTGGCCACCTTAGCTTTATCATTTCCATAAATATTAAAAGCAGTTACATTTTGAAAGGGAACATCTTTCTCTTCTTTCACAAATGGATTGATTTTCAAGACACTCTCTTTGTTTGAAGCAACGACATACGTCCTACGCTGCCCTAAGTTAGGTGAATCTGATGTGACAGAGAAATGATTAATTCTTTTAACATGATACTCACCACCATTTGTCTTAATCTCTTTTGGAACGATCTTAGACCTAGGTGAGAAAAATAATACCTGGTTCGGTTTTAATTTAACGCTTTGATGCTGCCAATCATTGTAATCTTTCAACGATACGATTGATAATTCAGTTTTACCAGTTAAACTTGGGACAAATTTACCTTCCTCAGTAAAGTTTCCTGATTGTGGTTGAGTTTGTTTTAATTGTTTAAAATCAGTGATATTAGTGTGGTTCTGTCTAGCAATATTACTAATACTTTTCTTATTAGTCTGAGTAAACTTAGTACTACTCGTAACCATGACATCATATGGACTGAAATTTTTGACTAACGCCTGGGTGTTAATAAATAAAGTTACAGTAGCCACAATTACTACCAAAGTTGCTGTACATAATAAGCAAATGGAAGCTAGCCCTGCACCATTCTGTTTCATTCGATACAACATTCCCGAAATAGAAATAAAGTGATTGGGTTGGTAATAAAATCGTTTGTTTTTTTGCAGCATTTTTAAAATTAAAATGCTGCCGGTAATAAAAACTAAGTACGTTCCTATTACAACTAAAACTACCGCAATTATAAATACATATAACACGCTGTCATTGGGCTTAGTCGTTGCTGAGATGAAATAACCACTTGCTAAACAAATTAATCCCATCACTCCCCAGAGGTAATGAGACTTCGGCTCATTAGGAGTCTTGCTTGCCGCCCTAAGCAACATAATTGGATTAGTCTTGATAATGCGACATACATCAATTAAAAATATTAAGAGAAAAATACCAGCAAATATCAGTAACACCAATCCGATAGCAATAATCGAAATAGTACTCTTAATTTGGCTGTCATTTAGTAATCGTTTAAGAATTAAAAATGCTAATTTTACAAAAGTGATCCCAAATATTATCCCAATTACACTACTAACTAAGTATAAAATGATATTTTCAATCAAAAGAATCAGATCTAAATTTGCTTTAGTCAGTCCCAAAATATTATACAGACCAAGCTCTTGATCCCGCTGTCGCATCAAAAAACTATTCGCATAGAAAATAAAAATCACAGAAATAAGTAATACAAATACTAGTCCGAGTATCATCAGAGCCTCAATCAACTTCCAATATTCACTGTTATGAAGACTACTATTATTTAATAAACTAAATAAAATGTAGTTAATTCCAATTAATAGTGACGTTGAAAGGATAAATAGGGCATATCGCGAAAGATTATGTCTCAGACTATGGAAGGATAATTTAGCTTCAATCATTATCAGAACCTCCCCTAATAATGGAATTAACACTGTTGGAAATTTCATCAAGGTACTGGTTCTGGCTCATGTCTCCTTTTCTCAAATCATGATAAATGATCCCATCTTTGATAAAAAGAGTTCGTTTTGAATAACTTGCCGATAAGGCACTGTGAGTCACCATCACAATCGTTTGCCCGGCAACATTTACTGAATTAAGTAGTTTCATTAACCTAGCCGAATTATGAGAATCAAGTGCTCCCGTTGGTTCATCTGCTAAAACTAATTCTGGACGAGTCACTAACGCTCTAGCAGCTGCAATTCTTTGTTTCTGACCACCAGAAATTTCGTATGGATATTTTTCCAAAATACTATTAATTCCTAATTCATCAGCAATTTTATTTAATTGCTTGGTCATAAGTACCATACTGGTCCTAGCTAAAACTAAGGGGAGTAATATATTGTCTTTATTATTAAATGTATCTAATAAATCAAAATCTTGGAAAATAAAACCTAGATGATCACGTCGAAATCTGGCTGCTTGTTCCTCAGATAGCTCATCAATGTTTGTCCCATTCAAATTGATTACACCACTTGTTGGCTTATCGAGGGTTGCCATGATGTTTAAAAGTGTGGTCTTTCCAGCACCAGATTCGCCCATGATGGCAACAAAGTCACCTTTGTTCACATCAAAAGAAATATCCTTTAGCGCAATTTTCTTTTCTAATCCTTCTCGATACACTTTCTTAACATGTTCTAATCTTAATAAAGTCATCTAAAATTCCCCTTGTTTAAGTTATGAATCCATTATAAAAGGTTACTTAAAAAATCGATCTTACGGTTTTGAAAGTAACCTTACAGTTTGTTATTTTTCAATTATTAAGTCAGAAAAAGTTAATTTAACGGTAGTGACGCGTTCATTAGAAGTCACCATAATTTTAATATTCAATTCATCACAGATTGTTTTAGTTAAATATAAACCCATCCCTGTCGAAGACTGCCGTGTTCTCCCGTTAGTTCCCGTAAAACCAGGTTCAAAAATTCGTGACAACTCACTTTGACGGATTGGAACTCCACTATCTTGAACACTAAGGGTAGTTCCCTTCCAATTCACATGAATTACAGTTTTTTTCGAAGCATACTTTAATCCATTATAAATTACCTGTTTTAACACAAAAGAAAGCCATTTCTTATCAGTTAAAACTTTAATGTTATCAACTTCAATTTTTGGAGTGATTTGTTTTTCGATGAAAAAAATCGAATACTCTTTTACAACCTGCTGAATCATTAAATTTAAATCATACGACTCAAACTTTAAGTCATGATTAAAACTATTTAATCGTTCATAAGTTAATAGGTTATCGAGTTCATTTTGCATTAACGACACTTGTTTGACGATGTCGTCACTATCAATCTTATCGGATTGTTCTGCCAAAATACTAAGCCTGGCAATTGGAAGCTTCATTTCGTGACTCCACATCATCAGATAATCCTGATTATTCTTCTCACGCTGTCTAATTTTCTTTTCTAACCTAGTGACATTATCAATTTGTTTATTAAAATTCATCTGTGTCAACCTAAGTAGTGGATCAGATTTGGAGAACTCGTTAATTTTTCTACTAGAAAAATCCTTTTGGGTCTTAGAAATTTTGTGATTCATCTTAACGATTTGATACAAAATAATAAAAACGACGGGTATCCACGTAAACCTGATCAAATCTTTACAAACTTCCATTGGAAACTTGTAAAGCAAACATAACGCTAACATGAAACTAAGCGTGATCAAGTAAACTAATACAATTGGAGTTTGTTGTAAGAATAATTGAATCCAATATTTAATCTTATTCATCAGAAATTAACCTATATCCGCGTTTTCGTTCGGTTACAATTCGATCATTCAGACCAACCTTATTTAGTTTGCCTCTTAAACGACTAATATTTACTCCAAGAACGTCCAAATCAATGAACGACCCACCTTCCCACAATAAACGCATTAATTTCTTTTTCGAGACTAGACTATTGACATTTAATATAAGGATGCGTAAAACGTAGGCTTCAGTTGGGGTTAACTTAACCGCATCATTACCGTCACTGAATTCATTTGTTAGAAAGTTCAGTTTAAAGTTTTCGTATTCTAAATAGTTTTCGTTGGGTTGGTTATTCTTAGTACGACGCAACATCGCACTAATTTTAGAACTCAATACGTTAGTGGAAAACGGTTTAGTAATGTAATCATCAGCACCAGCGGAAATGGCACGAACTGCGTTTGGGTCCATTTCTGCAGACGAAAGAAAAATAATGGGGACATTTGATTTTTTGCGGATTTTTTCAGTCCAATAAAATCCATCATAAATTGGCAAGGTAATATCCATTAGAACTAAATCAGCCTTTACCTCACTGAATTCATCTAGTATGTGTTCCCAATCTTTTGTCACCGTTACTATGTACTTCCATTTCTTAAGTTCACTAACAACCGCTTTCGCAATTGTTTGATCATCTTCAACTAAAAATATTCGTGTCATTTCTACCCTCCTACTATATTTTCTTAATCTTTTCTTAGTTTACACTATCAATAATTAGTTTTCATCCACAAAAAAGAAGCCAGCATGACTGACTTCTCTAAAAAGTTTAAATTGTTAACGATCGGCAACCAGCTTATATCCCCGCATTGGTACCGTCTTAATTTTTCCTTTTAGTCCAACTTGGTCTAACTTGCGTCGAAGTAAACTAATGTCATCTTCAATGGCATCCTCATCAATAAAACTTCCGTTCGCCCACAGAAACGTCATCAATTCCTTTTTGGACACTAACTTATTCTTATGCTCAATGAAAAGGACCATTAGTGAAGTCTCCGTTGGAGTTAGCTTAATCGACTGTGTATTACTGCTTAGTTCTCCCACTGCCGGATTTAAAGTGAACCCATCAAAACTAAATCCATTACTTTTATCTACCAAATTCTCATCTCCGATTTTATTTATTAAAATTGTCACAAAAAAAGGAAGCTACCGAGTAGCCTCCTTTTAGAGCTTATTAATCGTTGTCGTCCAAATCGTCGACAACCTTTTTATAATCTTTCATAAATTTATCATAAGCAGCAGAATCGAACTTGTCGAACTTACCAACTTCATGAAGGGTACGTTTAATTTCATGAATGGCACGGTGTTCTTCTAACCAACGATGAACTTTGTGGCCCTCTTGTGATTCAGTGCCTTCCTTGTCCAAAGTTTTTTGGAGTTCGTTCATAATTTCTGAAATCTTATCTAATGCTTTTGTTTCTTTACTTTCGTCTGACATAACAATCTCTCCCCTTTATTTAAGTATGACATCATTATATCTTGAAACATCAGGGGTTCAAACCAATATGCTCAAGGGTTTAAGAAAGTTATAAGAGTTCCTCTTGATTCTTGTGTCGCTGGACGTACTGCAGGATGTAAACGGCCAAAATAACCAGAACGGCACCAAGGACTTCAATCCAACTGATGTGCGTGTGTAAAAAGATCACACTCAAGATAAAGGTTGCTACCGGTTGAATGGCATCTAATAGACTAATAACTTCTGATGAAGTAAAGCGGGAAGCGTAGATCAGTGATGAGAATGTCAGGAGGGTTCCAAAGAGGATGATCCCACAAACACCAAGGACTCCACCCATTCCTAGGTGAGGAACGTTAGTCCAAACGGGATGATTAATGTTAAAGGCTAAACTGGCAATCAGAGTTCCCCAACCAAGAACCACGATTGGTGAGTTGTCGTGAGCCAGTGGCCTTGGAAGCACCACGTACAAAGCAGCAGTGATTCCAGAAATGATCCCCCAGAAAAACGAGTCAAAGGGAATGGATAATTGAGAAAGGTCCCCCTTAGTAATTGAAAGGAAAACTCCAGCTAGCGCCAAAATGAAGACCACGATGTCCATCTTCATAGGCTTTTTGCGCATGAACAGAAAACCACCCAGTAGGATGAATAACGGTGACAGGTACTGCAAAATCGTGGTGGCAGCGGCGTTTCCAGTCTGGATACTAACGTAGAAACTTCCCATGTTGGCAGCCAAACCGAACAAACCGTATAAAACTAGCCACATGATTGATTTCCATGAACGGAAAACACTAAAAATGCCTTTTCCGTAAATAATGGCACTGACTAGTAATAATACAATGGCAGCCCCGGTAGTTCGTGCTGACAAGAACCACGCAGCTGGAATCCCAACGTTTTGTGAAACGTACTGCGTAATAACGCCAGCAACACCCCATGAAGTTGAAGCAAACGCCGCTAAACTAATTCCTTTAACGGTGTTGCTCATCTTACCCGTTTTACTTTTCATATTCTCTCCTCACAGTCTACTCTTGATCTAAATGTGACTTTGCCTCATCAATCAACTTCAAATCAACGTAATCATTTAAAAAACGTTCCATCGGTGTGTACAAATGTCGTTTTTTAAAAGATACACTAAAATCCGCCACAATGGCAACCCTTAATTTATTTTCCGTCAAAAAAACCTGACCAATGCGCTGAAAATGTCCCTTAGTATGTTTCCCGATCCGCCAAGTATGAAGTTTAAAATTACCCTGCTCATCCTTCTTAATTACATAATTACCGGAGTCATCCAGTTTAACTGGAACCCCGGTAAAACGAATTACTTTATATTTATCTGCCATGATCTCGGCTAAAGCTTCTGTTGTTTAATATTGCGACGCTTGGAATCCTGCAAGATGTAGATGGCAAGAATTACCAAGGCGGATCCGACAATTTCCATTAAACTAATTTTGGTGTGCAAGAAGATAACACTCAAAATGAAAGTCACTACTGGCTGAACGGCGTCAACTAAACTAACATCTTCAGAGGAAGCAAAATGTAAACTGTGAAGCAAACATGCAAATGGGATTACGGTTCCAATGATAACAATGGCACCAATCCCAATGATCGCACCCATCGTTAAGTGAGGTACACCAACCCAAACTGGTTGATGAATGTTAAAGACCAATCCGGCAATCAAGGTTCCCCATCCAAGGACGACGATTGGTGAATTTTCTTCCATTAATGGCCGAGGGATGACAACGTAACATGCGGCCGTAATTCCTGAAACAATTCCCCAAAGTAACGCTGGCAGCGGAATGGCTAACTG
Organism: Fructilactobacillus sp. X8R1C1; assembly: GCF_059900945.1. Taxonomy (NCBI): domain Bacteria; kingdom Bacillati; phylum Bacillota; class Bacilli; order Lactobacillales; family Lactobacillaceae; genus Fructilactobacillus; species Fructilactobacillus sp. X8R1C1. The sequence continues at coordinate 225,937 of NZ_JBWXVH010000002.1, forward strand.
ATTAATGTCACCCTTGGTAATTGCCAAAAACACCCCGACAAGTGCCAACAGGAACACAATTAAATCAATCTTATAGGGACGTTTATGAAAGAACAAAAATCCACCTAAAAGGATGAACAGTGGTGATAAATACTGCAAGATGGTTGCTGATGCTGCGTTTCCGTCCTGAACACTAAGGTAAAACGACATCAGGTTGGCACCTAAGCCAATGATTCCATATGCCACAATACAAATAATCGATTTCCAGTCCTTAAAAACATGGAAGATTTTTTTCCCATACATAATCGAACCAATTGCTAAAAGTAGAATCCCGGAAAAAATAGTTCTGACGGACAAGAACCATGAAGCTGGAATAGCGGCATTTTGTGAGACAAACTGCAAAACAACCCCAGAAATACCCCAAAAAGTGGATGCAAGGGTTGCCCAAGCAATGCCTTTTAATACTTTACTTTTTCCAATGCTAGTCTTTTCTTCACTCATATTTTCACCCTAACTCGGCATAAACCGATTTATTTTTTTACATATCAATTTAATAGTTTAATTTTAGGCGTAAAGAACAGGGCGGTCAATAGTCCATGTCATTTTATCTAACATAAAAAAGCGAAACCAATTTTATTTGGTTTCGCTTTTAAATTAAAAACTAATCTTCGTTTTTATCTCGTTTAAAACTCATTGGTTGATACGTTAACCGAATGGCAGCTGGTAACAGGATTGGCAAGATGATTACTAAGATAATCAAACCAATGATTACCCCGATGGCAACCTGAATCAGTGTCAAAATTCCTGATGGAATCAGTGCGGCAAACGTACCACCTAAAATCACAGCAGCAGATAATACCACTACTCCAATATAGTTGGCCGAATTAACGATTCGTTTCGCAGGCGTTCCGTCTTTGGTTTCTCGGTACCTCATCATCAAGAAAATACTGTAATCAACCCCCAACGCAATCAACATGATAAAGGTAAAGAACGGCGTGTTCCAAGTCAACATGCTCTGTCCGAGGAAAATATCCGAGAAGATCCGTGTCAACGTCAATGAAGTGAAGTACGTCAAAATTAATGTTCCTTCAATGTAAAGTGGTTGTAAAATTGAACGGGTTACAAACATCAGTGCAATCAGGATTCCGACTAACATGATGACAGCCGTTCTGAAGAAGTCTTGTGAGGCAATATCATGGGTGTCAGACATGGTTGCTGTCTCTCCCCCAATTGCAACGGTTGCATCATTTAAACTAGTTCCCTTCAGTGACTGTTTAACTTGATTTTGAACGTCCTTAACCAAGTTCATCGACTTAGCGTTTGATGGGTTATCTTTTAAGACAAAGGTGATGCTTGTAATCTTGTCATTAGAAGAAACGTAGTTGTTTAAGGCTTGCTTGAAAGTATCACTTTGAAGCACCTGATTAGGAATGTAGAACGTGTTCGCAGCCGCAGCTGAGTTCTGTAAACCGGTCAAGTATTCATTTGACTGTTGCATGCCCTTATTAATCTTACTTAGGCCATCATTTGCCTGCGTCAATTGGGCTTGAACACCCTGGAGTTGTTGCCCCATCGCCTGAGCATTTGCACCAATGTTTTGAGTATCTGAGGCAATCCCAGCCAATTCATTTTGAAGACCTGACATAGAAGCGGCCTGTTGCATTTGTACCTTGGAACTAACACTTTGAAGGCCACTAGCAACAATTTGTAACTGCTGGGGACTCATTGGTGACCCCATAGCGGTGGCTTGTTGTTGCATCTGGGCGATGACTTGCTGACCCGACGTTTGACCAGGAGCGGTACTTGCTCCACTAGCGCCTTGAATGGTCTTTAAATGATCTCCAATTGATTGTGCCGAAGCCCCAATTGCCTTTAGTTGATCGGCATTAAATGAACCACTGTTAGCCCCACTCTGAAGTTGGGTTAGACCAGCATTAGCCTGTTGCATCTTACTGTTCAAAGTCCCCAGCTGATCGTTTAAGTAGAGTTGGTTAATTGGTTCGCCACTTGGCTGGGTGACCGAAGTAACCGTCTTAATTTCCTTATTTTTCTCCAATTGACGAGTAATCCGATCAATTTCCATCATTGACTTCTCGTTATTGACCTTGTGTTTGGATTGAATATAAATCGTTGACGGTTCAGCAGTTCCCTTTGAGAAATGCTTGGATACCGTATTTAATCCTTGTTTTGAAGGCAATGAATTACTTAATTCAACCGAATTATCGTAGTTCAAGCTGCTCTTTCCTGCAAAGAAAATCAACGGCAAAGTCAAAACTAAAACCAAGGCAATCGCCATCACCGGATGTGCAACTGAATGACTGGACAAGAAGTACCAGATTCGACTACCCCGTTTCTTTGGTGACAGATTCTTAGCTGGCCAGTACATGGTCTTACCAAGGAGCGCCATAAAGAACGGATTTAATGAGAGAAGTACCAGTAATAATACCACCACTCCGATGGCAACTGCCACTCCAGACTGGTAAATTGAGAACTTGGCTAGTCCAAGGGCAAAGAAACCAATTAGGACCGAACCACCACTGTATAGAATGGTCTTACCGGCTCGTCTTCTGGCATCGACCGTCGCCTCCACTTTGTCCATTCCTTGTCCCAGATTATCCTTAAACCGGTCATACAGTAGGATGTTGTAATCAGTTCCAATTCCAAACAGCACTACCACCATAAAGACCTGGGTAAAGTTTGAGAGTGGAAAGCCCATATACTTCGCCAAATTCATGACGACACTCAAAGAGACAATGAAAGAAACTCCCACGGTCAAAAGTGAAATCAACGGAACGATTGGAGATTTAAAGACAATGATCAACACAATCAAAATGAAGACTGCTGCAATGATTTCGGTTTGCTTGATTCCATCAATCATTGACTGCCGCATGTCGTCATCTAAGACATCGGATCCCGTCACGTACGACTTCAAGTTCGCCGTTTTCGCACCCTTTTTGAGTTTATTGTTCATCGTTTCAACCGAGTCCTTTTTCGAAACATTCAGTTGAACTAATTCAGTCGTACCGTCCTTTGAAATCAGTTGTTTCTTGGCGGCGGCATTCTCGTTTGCTGAGGTAACACCCTTAATTCCATAGTAATCGGCATCATTTTTTAGCTTCGAAACGGTTCGATCGATGTTAGCCTGTTTACTAGCATTAATGCGTTTATTGCCGTTGTTATATACCAGTACAACTTGTCTGGTATCGCTAATATGATGGCCCCAATGCTTTTGAATATTTTCAGCAACTTGACTCTGCATGTTAGCTGGAATCTTAGTTTGTCCATGTTGTGCAGTTACCTGTGAAATGCTAGGCAAAAAGAAAATGGCAGCTAAAACGGCAAGAACCCAAAATATCGCAAAAAATATGTATTTTTTGACGAACCTATTCATCAAACTCCTCCTCAATGTTTAATATTTTACTTAAAACATTAATTCATTCATAACGCTTCCAATTATACAAAATTGATCACAAACAAGCAATCCGCCAAAAGCAGTTCAATCAAAAAAGCACCAACCAATTAGTCAGTGCTGAAGTGATGCTTTTCTGGGTCTGATTGCCAGGATAAAAACGGTACTCAAGACCAAAATGCCACCAATAATTTCATAGATATTGAAACTGGTATGTAAGAAAACCACGGTTCCAATCGTTGCAGACAAGGGTTCAAACGTATCTAGTAGTCCAGCAGTCGTAGCGGACACGTACCTTAAACTCGATGTGAAGCATAGAAATGACAACATTGTGCCAAAAAGCACAATGAAGGCCACTCCCAAAATGCCACCAAGAGAAAGCTTGGGAACATCCACCCAAAAGGGATGAACGCAGGTGAAGATCACTCCACCAACGATCATTGCCCATCCAATGATGACAAACGTGCTGAACTTTTCCTGGAGTTTGACCGGCAGCATGGTCTGAAGCGCGCCAGCAAAAGCCAGGCAAAGGCCAAGCGTAAACGCTTTAGGACTCATTGCGAGGTGGGTCAAATCTCCCTTTGTTACCAGTAACCACGTTCCAAGTAGGGCTACCACTACAGCCACACCCTGCTGAATCGTTGGTGCTTTTTTGTACACAATCACCGTCAAAATCATAATGATGACCGTTCCAAGGCTCTGCATGATAGTTGAAGTTGCCGCATTACTGGCTCTCGTTGTCAGTAAGTATAGGTACTGAACGGCCGATAAACCAAAAATCGCATAACAGAGCAGGATGACCCAGCTATATCCGGTGTGCCAAATCTTTAAAATCCTATTTCTTTGAACAAACTTTGTAAATAAAAGAATTAAGATGCCGGCAACCGACATCTTAACTCCCATTAACCATTCCGTTGAAAAATTCTTATCTTGAAACAAGAACTGCGAAACAGGTCCTTGAATTCCCCACATGATGGCTCCAGCAATTGCTAGGATGACACCAATGTAAGTTTTACTTTTCTTCAATATTTGTGCCCCATTTACTTATCTTCGTAACCATTTGGATGCTTAGTCTTCCAGGTCCAAGCGGTTTTAATGATTTCTTCAACGTTATCAAACTGTGGTTTCCAACCAAGAACTTCTCTCGCCTTGTCAGAGTTAGCAATCAAGGTATCAGGATCGCCACCACGTCTTGCGTCAATTTCAACCGGAATCTTCTTACCAGTAACCTTTCGAGCGGCATCAACGATCTGTTTATTGGAAAAACCAGTTGATGAACCGAGGTTAAAGATGTTACTTGGATTACCCTTTTCCAGATACTTCATGGCTAAAATATGAGCGTCCGCTAAATCAAGGACGTGCACGTAATCACGAACGTTGGTCCCGTCTGGCGTGTCATAATCATCCCCAAAAATCTTCATGGTATCCTGCTGACCTGCGGCAACCTTTAAGACGATGGGAATTAAATGGGTTTCTGGATGATGATCCTCCCCAATGGAGCCGTCTTCCTTGGCTCCGGCAGCGTTAAAGTATCTAAGAGCAACAAACTTAATGCCGTAAGCTTCATCAACCCACTTCATAATGTGCTCCATGATTAACTTGCTTTCACCATAAGGGTTGATGGGGTCTTTTCGGTCTTTTTCATAGATTGGAATTCGCTCTGGATTACCATAAGTAGCAGCTGTGGAAGAAAAGACCAGGTACTTAATCCCAGCTTTCTTCATTGACTCCAACAGCTTAATCATCCCAATCACGTTGTTATCAAAATACTTCAAAGGATCCTTCATTGATTCGGGAACCAGTGAGAAAGCATCCATGTGGATTACAGCATCGATATTTTCCTTAGCGAAAACGTCATCCAAAAAGTCAGAATCACGAGTATCCCCCTCATAAAACTTTGCTTTAGGATTAACGGCCTTGCGGTGTCCCGTTGATAAATTATCAACCACTACAACATCGTAACCTTTATTAATTAATTGATCGACCATGTGTGAGCCAATGTATCCAGCTCCTCCAGCAACTAATACAGCCATCTTAATTACCTCCTATTTATCTAATAAATCATCATATTGGGTATTTTTTTCGAAAAATTTAACGGCAAAGGAACAAACTGGTTTGATTAAATCATGGTTTTCTTTGGCGTAATCAATCATTACCATAATTAACTTTCCAGCTAGACCCTGGCCACGATAACTTGGGTTCACAAATGTTTCGTTAATGGAGACTACTCCATTATCTTCAGTAAAAGTAACTTCAGCAATTAAATCACCATGGACATCGTTAGCATAGAAACGGCCTGGTTCATAATCAAATTTCATTTGTCTCACCACCTTAGCGTAAGTATATCACAGTCTTGACATCAATATAAAGGCGCTTACATTGACGGAGTGTCGGACTTTAATTATAATCCATATTAGAAGTTACAATTCAAACTATTCGACGTGGAAAAATTATTTCCAGGAGGAAAATTATGAGTGCAACAGATACTAAACAGGAATATGATAACTGGGTTTCTCAAGAAGATATGCCGGCAGAATTAAAAATCGATTTAGCCAAAATGAGAAACGATTCGGAACAAATTGAAGACGCTTTTGGGTCATCACTTTCATTTGGAACGGCCGGAATGCGTGGAACGCTCGGTGCTGGAACGAACCGGATGAACGTTTATACCGTTAGACAAGCCACTGAGGGTCTCGCCCAATTGATGGACACCCTTGATCCTGAGGTAAAAAAGCGTGGGGTTGTTATTAGTTTTGATCCCCGATACAACTCGCAACTTTTTGCTCATGAAGCGGCTCGAGTACTTGGTGCTCACGGCATCAAGACGTTTGTTTTTGATGACATTCGCCCAACTCCGGAACTTTCATTTGCTGTGCGTCACTTACACACTTACGCCGGAATCATGATTACCGCTAGTCACAATCCAAAACAATACAATGGTTACAAAATTTACGGTGAAGATGGTGGCCAAATGCCACCCAAAGAATCCGATCTAATAACTACTTACATCCGCAAGGTCAACGACCTCTTTAAAATTCCAGTTTCAGAGGAAAAGGACCTTAGAAAGGATGGGCTCATGAGTATCGTTGGTGAAAACGTCGACGTTCCTTATCTAGAAGCAGTTCAAACGGTCAACGTGAACCATGACCTGATCAATAAGGTAGGAAAAGACCTGAAGTTTGTCTACACCCCCCTTCATGGAACTGGTAAAATTGTTGCTAGACGGGCACTCTCAGACGCTGGGTTCAAGAACTATGACGCGGTTGTTGAACAAACCATCGCCGACCCTGAATTTCCTACTACACCATTTCCTAATCCAGAATTCCCGCAAACCTTCGATCTTGCCATTAAATTGGGTAAAAAAGAAGATGCGGACGTTCTGATTGCGACCGACCCTGACGCTGACCGTTTGGGAGCCGCCGTTAGACAACCCGATGGTGAGTACAAACTCATGACTGGAAACCAAATTGCCAGTGTTCTTTTAAATTATATTCTTCAAGCAAAAAAAGACGCTGGTACCCTTCCAAAGGATGGAGTAGTGGTCAAATCAATCGTTTCAACTGAACTCGCCACCGATATTGCCAAGAATTACGGGATCGAGATGAAGAACGTCCTAACCGGCTTCAAGTTTATTGCGGAACAAATCAAAAACTTTGAACAAAATCACGATCACACCTTCCTCTTTGGATTTGAAGAAAGCTACGGTTATCTTATCAAACCGTTTGTAAGGGATAAAGACGCCATTCAGTCGACCCTACTGCTTGCTGAAGTTGCTGCTTACTACCGGAAAAAAGGGATGACCCTGTACGATGGCCTTCAGGGTATCTACAAGAAGTACGGTTACTTTAGAGAAAAGACCATCTCCAAGGAATTCGATGGTCTAGAGGGTAAATCCAAGATGGCCGCAATCATGAAAGACTTTAGAGACCATCCCATGACAACATTCAACGGCGCCAAGGTAATTAAGCTTGAAGACTTCCAGACTTCCACCACCACGATGGCTGACGGTTCAACCCAAAAGATTGAGTTACCACAATCGAACGTTTTAAAGTATTGGCTTGATGATGGGACTTGGCTTGCAATTCGTCCTTCTGGAACTGAACCCAAGATCAAGTTCTACATCGGTGTTAAAGCTGATACAGCAAAGGCAGCTGATCAAAAACTCGAGAGCTACACTCAAGCCGTTGACGATGAACTATTAAATAAATAATTTTAAGCAAACAAAAAACTGGACTCGTTTGAGTCCAGTTTTTTGATACTTTCATTTAGTTACTGGTTCATCAGCATTAACAAGTGCGACCGTGTACACTTTTTCAACCTTAAATTCCTTAATGGCCTTCTCACTACGCCAGAACATCTGGATCGCAGCATGACCAGTTGTTCCCTGGCGCATATCACGCCGCATTCCCGTAACATAATCAGAAACATACGTAATCATCTTAATCAACTGCGCAATTAAGGAGGCCAACTTTGATTTTTTGGGTGCGTCCATTCTCTTTAACAATTTAATCGAATAAGCACATTTTTCAAGCAAGTTATCGTCATTGACTAGGTCACCAATCGCAAACGCAAATGAATTCTCAACGGTGTAACCATCACCACGATAATGAACTAACCCGGAGTTATCTTTAAAACTATTAACAACCGTTTCAAGGTATTTTCCTTCGTTATCAATGAATTGAACGTTATCGGCCAGTTTCGAATCCGAAAGGCTCGGGGTCTCCTTATCCGTCAAATTACTAAACCAACTTTTTAAGCTCAAATTGCCAACCCCTTTCTGATGTTTGGTTTGTGAATTATTACTTTCATTATATCATTAGCTGTAAGCGCTTACCAATAGTAACTTTCTCTCGGTAAAATCATTGGTTTGTTAATTCCTGCTTACATAACCAATTAACAATGATGTATCATTATTATCATAATGATAAATTAAGGAGTGAATCACATGAAAATTGGAGTATTAGGTGCCGGCCATATGGGCAGCGCCATCATTAAAGGACTTGTCAACAAATATAACGCGAGTGACATTTTAGTAAAGGGACATCACGTAACCGACGAGCTCAAAAACTTCTCAAAGGACCTTGGCTTCACAATTGTCACCGATGATTTTCCAAGTGACTTAAACGTCCTATTTGTAACAACTCCCGCACCAATCACAGTGGCAGTGCTGAAGAACACCAAATTGCCAGACCAAACTGTGATCGTTTCAGCGGCCCAGGGGGTTAGTGAACAAGCCATTAATGACGTGCACCAAAACAACTCAGTGGTTTGTATCGTACCTAACATCCCGGTTGCCGTGAACGCCGGTTGCATCGCCGTTGGTAAATCTAAGAATGCTAATGAAGCAGACGTTAAGTCGGCTTTAGACGTTGTAACTAACCTAGGAACGCTCATTAAGACCAGTAACCAAAACCTTGGCATCGTGGGAACGGTTGCTGGATGTGGCCCAGCTTTTGTCGACGTCTTCATGGACGCCTTAGCTGACGCCGCCGTTCAAAATGGCCTTGACCGTGAGACCGCCCTTAAGGTCGCTGCAAGTATGGTTCAAGGCAGTGGCAAATTAGCACTCGATACTGGCATTTCACCGGCAACTTTGAAAGACCAAGTTACCTCACCTGGTGGTTCTACCATTCGTGGGGTGGTTGCTTTAGACGCCACCGGCTTTAGAAATGCCGTCAACAAGGCGGTTAACGACGCCAACAAATAAAATACGGTAATGGAGGAAATTACTTGGATTCAAAAGTAAGCTTAAAAACCAAAATCGCGATCCTCGCCACCGCGTTACTATCATTTTGTGGAATTCTATTAGAAACTTCAATGAACGTTACGTTTCCAGAACTCTCACAAATTTTTCACATTTCGTTAAACTTAGTTCAGTGGATTTCAACTGGATACCTACTAGTCGTTACCATTACCATGGCAACGACGGCATACCTCCTAAAGAAATTCCCACTAAAAAACATTTTCGTCTTTGCGGTCACCGCGTTTATCCTTGGTGATATTTTGTGTGCGGTCGCACCCAACTTCTGGCTCCTATTAGTCGGACGACTAATTCAAGCAGCTGCCACCGGAATCTCACTTCCGATGATGTATCAAATCATTTTTGCTGAAGTACCCCGACCAAAAATCGGCTTTTATACTGGAATTGCTTCAATGGTTATCTCACTAGCTCCCGCACTGGGACCAACTTACGGGGGAACGCTATCATCACTACTTTCATGGCGTTACATCTTCATCGTGGCTTTCCCAATCGTCCTAATTACCCTGTTTATCGGACTTAAGAGCATTGATCTTAAAGCTCCGGGAATCTCCAAACGATTTGATTTCGTTAGCTTTGCCCTCTTGATCGTGACCCTATTCTCATTTGTTTGGGGTGCTAACCAGTTTGGCGTCAAGGGTGCAACGTTTATGAGTGGCCTCATTCCCATCGTCATTGGATTAATCACCCTGGTCTTATTTATCTACCTCAATGGTCATGGTGATTCACAGCTAATGTCGCTTCACCCCCTCAAGATCCCCACGGTTTCACTGAACGCCGTGAACTACTTCTTGTTGATGTTCATTAATATTGGGGCGTCATTCGTAATTCCAATTTACGCTGAGACGGTTCTTCATACCAGTGCCATGGTTGCTGGACTGATTCTGCTGCCAGGTTCAATCATTGGTGGACTCATTTCGCCATTTGCGGGAGGCGCTTATGACCGGTTCGGAGCCTTTAAACCAATCATGATTGGGATGGTTCTGCTGTCAATCGCCACGTTCTTGTTTAGTTCCATGACGGCGGCCTTCACGGTGGTCGTGTTGACGCTGTTATTCGCACTTTTACGAATTGGATTTAACTGCGCGTTCTCCTGTACCATTACCAACGCTCAAGAAACCGCTCCACAATCTGATTCAGCCGACGTGAACTCGTTATTCAACATGCTCCAACAATACGCTGGTTCAATCGGTACCAGTGTGCTGGCAACGATCTACGCCTTTAACCAGAATCAGGCTAATGGTTACGCCCAATACGTTTCAAAAACGGTTGTGGGTGGTCACATGGACTTCTTACTCCTGTTCGTACTGGCCGTTTTCGGCTTAATCCTTGCACTAGTTAACTGGACCATTCAAAGAAAGCACCTCGCAAAAAATGCATAACAATCAAGCAATTAAGAAACTTGCTCCCAACCTTCACCATTTAACTACGGAACAGGAACAATTAATTCATCAAATCGAACAATTTATTAATCAACAAATCGATCAAAAACAACCGTCCGTTTTCACGATCTTTGGAGATGCCGGTACGGGTAAAAGTGTCATTTTGAGTCAACTCTTTTTCAACATTCAACAAGCCGCAAAGAAAAAAGGTAAGCTTCATGACACTAAGAACTACTTCTTAGTTAACCATCCAGAAATTTTGAAGGTTTACAAACAAATTGCTGGATCCGAAGATAATGTTTTAAAAAAGAACTTTATGCGTCCTACCTCATTTATTAACCAAATGCACAAGCGAAACGAACGTGCTGACGTTGTGATTGTTGATGAGGCCCATTTACTACTATCTTCACCAGACCATTACAATAATTTCTATCAGAAAAACCAGTTAGAAGAAATCATTAAGTCAAGCAAGGTCGTCATTGCCGTCTTTGACATGAATCAGGTACTACGGACCAAGTGTTACTGGGACAAACAACGTTTAAACAAACTACTTGAGCCCTACTATCACGAAAGCTATCAACTGACCCATCAGTTTCGCATGACCGCTAAACCAGACCTTGTTCATTGGATCAATGAATGTACGGCGGGCAAGTTGTTGCCAATCCCCAAGGACGCCGATACTGGTTACGACTTTCAAATCTTTGATGACGCTGAAAAAATGCGTCAAGCGATTGTGAAGAAAAACGATGAGGTGGGCTTATCCCGAATTGTTTCGACCACCGGCTATCCATCAACTTTAGATGGCGGAAAACATTACATCAAAGAACTTGGTGGTTTCAAAATGCCGTGGGATCAGTACAATTACACCAGTACTCCGTGGGCGGAAATTCCTCAAACCATCAATGAAGTTGGCTCCATTTACACCTGTCAGGGATTTGATTTGAACTACGTTGGCATTATTTTAGGTCCGCCAATCTATCTTGACCCTAAAGATCATCGCGTAAAGGTTGACTTAAAAAAGCAAACCGATGTTGAAAGCAAAAAACACCGAAAAGACGTCACAGATCCGAAAAAATTTGCACAAATAAGGCGGCAAATCATCCTGAACTCCGTGAATGTGTTGATGAAGCGCGGTGTCTTTGGGACTTTCATCTTTGCTCACGATCCGAAGCTTAGAGAAGCATTGATGAAATCATTTCAAAAGATCAACCACTAAGTAAGTTCCATTTTAAAGATAATTAAGCCAAAGGGCCCCATAATGTTCGTATTTTGGGGCCTTTTTGGTTGTTCTGATAAAAAAATTTACTTTTGTGTAACAAAATGTGCCATCAGTGCTAGTAATTTCCTTTCAATGCGTATAATCTAGTCATAACCCCAAAATACATTTCTTGGAGCTTATGATAAGGAGGACAATTTAATGGGATCAATCATTCAATTCAAAGACGTAGAAAAGTACTACGGCAAATTTCACGCGTTAACCAACATTAACCTTGATATTCACGAAGGTGAAAACGTTGTGTTAATCGGACCATCTGGATCGGGTAAATCAACTTTACTTAGAACCATTAATGGACTAGAGACCATTCAACAGGGACAACTCATTGTTGACGGCAAAGATCTGTCAAGCAACAAAACCAACCTCAATAAACTTAGAACTGACGTTGGGATGGTCTTTCAACATTTCAACCTTTACAACAACAAAACCATCACCGAAAACATCACGTTGGCTCCACGAATCGTCTTAAAACGTCCTCAAGCTGAAAATGAAAAAGTAGCAAAAAAACTCCTTGAACGCGTTAACCTACCAGAACAGGGAGCCAAATACCCAGCTCAATTATCCGGTGGTCAACAACAACGAATTGCCATTGCTCGCTCCCTAGCAATGAATCCCAAGGTGTTGCTGTTTGACGAACCAACCTCTGCCCTTGATCCCGAGATGGTCGGAAGTGTGTTAGACATCATGCAGGACATCGCTAACACATCGGACATGACGACCCTCGTTGTTACTCACGAAATGGGCTTTGCCAGATCCGTTGCTGATCGCGTTATTTTCATGGCTGACGGGAAAATCCTGGAAAATTCTAAAACCGATGAATTCTTCGATCACCCTAAGACCGAACGAGCTCGCAAGTTCTTATCACAAGTTGAACATAAATAAAAAGTGAGGTAGATTCCATGAGTAAATTTAAGTTAAAACGAGTGGGTTTGATTGCCTCCGTCATCCTAATTGTCATAATCATTGGCGGCATTTTTACCGGACTTGAGGCTAAGAAGCATCAATCGGTCGCAACCAATGACTACGCCAGGATCAAGGACAGCCACGTCATGCACTGGGGAGTTAAGGGTGATACCAGACTGTTTGGCTTAATCAGTCCCAAGACCGGTCAAAGTGAAGGATTTGATGTCGACATGGCACGCGCCGTTACCGCCCAAATGGCCAAGGACGCCGGAACGAAAATCAAGCCCGAATTCACTTCGGTCACCACTAACTCTAAAATCCAATTACTAAAAAACAATCAGGTTGAAGCAGTAGCCGCAACGATGACCATCACACCCGAGAGAGCCAAAGTGATTGACTTTACCAAACCGTATTTTCCAGCTGGCCAATCAATTCTGGTTAAAAAAGATTCCCCAATTAAGGACATTTCTCAGTTAAACAATCCTAAATACACCGTGATCACGACCATTGGAACCACTGCGATTCAAACCATGAAACAGTTTGCTCCAAAGGCGAAGGTCATCTCGATGCCAGATAATTCCCAGGCCTTAAGTGCTCTTGAATCTGGTCAGGGTGTGGCCGTGACTACCGATAACGCCATTCTATATGGTCTAGCTGATCAAAATCGTTCCACCAAGGTTGTTGGAAAACCATTCACTAATCAACCCTACGGATTAGCAATGAACAAGCACCAACCTGAACTGAAGGCCGCCATGGATAAAGCTTTAGAACAGGTCATTTCCGACGGAACTTACAACAAGCTGATTAAGAAATGGTTCTCAAACGTGCCTGGATTAGATTGGAGGAGTCTTGAAAAATGATAAATATCTTTCTTGAAAATTGGAAAACTCTTCTAGACGGCTTCTGGATTACCATCCTATCCTCAATCATTGGATTAGTTGGATCACTAGTCCTGGGGACCATCTTTGCCCTTCTAGAAATGGCTCCAAATAAACTACTTAAATTCATCGGAAGTGCGTTTGTCGAATTCTTTAGAAACATCCCACTTCTGGTCATCACCTTATTCTTCTACGTGGTGGTCGCCGCTGATTTTCACATTTCTGGATTTTGGTCTGGGACCATTGGATTAATCCTCTATACGTCTGCGTTTATCGCTGAGTGTATTAGAGGTGGCGTTGATTCAGTTGATCCGGGTCAGATGGAAGGTGCCAGAGCGAACGGATTAACGTACACTCAGGCTATGATTCAAGTGGTCTTACCCCAAGGATTCAAACTGGCGATCCCATCACTTGGAAACCAGTTCATTAACCTGGTTAAAAACTCATCAATTCTGTCATTTGTGGCCGGATTTGATTTGATGTACCAGGCCAACGTTATCTCTGGTGAAAATCTTGATCCGTTTAACACCTACATCATCGTTGGAATTTTGTACCTCATCATTACCGTCTCTGTTTCCAAATGCATGAGCGTGATTGAGCGCAAAGTGAACGGAGGTGTCACACAATGAGTGGAGCATTTAGTTTAATTAACATGCACTATTTACTGGGTGGTCTAGTCGTTACCATTCTGGTATCAGTGATTTCAATTATTATTAGTTTTATCCTAGGAACTCTAATCGGAATTATCCTATTTGAAAAAGTTCCCTACTTTACCAAAACGGTTCGTTTCATTTCCAACACCATCAGAAATCTTCCTTTACTGCTTCTTATCTTCTTCACCTTCTTCGCTTTACCAAAGTTAGGGGTGGAGTTGAATTCCTTTGCGGCCACGGTCGTTGCCATGTCGGTCTTTGAAGCCAGCATGGTTGGTGAGATTATCCGTGGTGGCTTACTCTCAGTTGGAGTTGACCAGGCTGAAGGTGCCCTTTCAACCGGGATGAATAAGGCCCAAACGTTATGGCACATCCTGTTGCCACAGGCCCTAAAGAAGTCCATTCCACCACTGATTTCCCAATTCATTTCACTAGTTAAGGATACTTCGTTAGCAACCGCCATTGTCCTTCCAGAACTAACCTTTAGGTCTCAGGTCATCTACGGTCAGAACCCTAATTACATGATCCCGATGTTTGTCACGATTGCCATTATGTACTTCATTATTAACTACGGACTCTCCTTACTTGCAAAATGGTTTGACAAAAGAATGGTCTAGCATGCACAAATTGCTTCCCTTTCCCTTGATTTTGAGCTACATTGGATGAGGGCATATGGGAGGTTAATGCATGTTGACAAACAAAATTAAAATCACAGCAACAATGACGAGTAAGAATCAAATTACGATTCCAAAAACCGTCCGTGACATTCTCAATCTTAAGCAAAACGACCAACTGGAATTTACAATTCAAAAAGATGGTTCGGTAACAATGGCACCTAAAGAATCCTTTGAAGGGTTTTGGAAAATCGTTGAAGATCAGGAAAAGAAATACGGTAACGTCAGCAGTTCGGAACAAGATTGGGGCCCTGATCAGGGGTCGGAGGTTATTGATTAATGAATTATAAACAAGGTGAGATTTACTTCGTTAATCTTGAACCGGCACTTGGCACCGAAACCAAGAAAAAACGTCCGTGTCTGGTGGTAAGTAACAACCACTATAATCATCTAATGAACACGGTGATTGTAATCCCAATCAGTTCTTCCGCTAAGTACTTGGAAGAAAAAAAGTACGTGAAATCACCCCTATACTTTCAGGTTAATAACAAAAACGTTCACGGGACTGCCATGCTTCAGCACGTCCGAACCGTGGACATGGAAGTTCGAAGTGAAACCAAGTTGGTCGCAAAGTTAGACGATCGGGACATGCGGAAAATTACTAATAACATTAAACAGTTCTTTTAAAGGGTACGAAAAAGAGGTCACACGAAGGTGTGACCTCTTTTTTATATGGATCCTTTCTAGTCAACTGACTAGAAGCTTAATTGCATGATAACGACTCCACAAAAGTCACATACAATTGGATAACTCTAATGCAACTTCATTTTTATTATAGCAATCAATTCGTCAATTTAGAATAAACCATGTTTTTTATTTATTCTAAATGATATAAAAAGCAACGGACAACCTGTCTACTGCTTTCTTGTATTAATAAGTCATATGCAGATGGCATAGGTTGCAAAAATAAATATGTGGCTCAATTTTATTTTCGGATAAATAATTGTTCCAACAACATTTGGCCTACATCATTTAATGAAATGATTGTTTCTCATGAATTTAATCGATAATCTTAAATAAAGACATTTAAGTAATTAATTAAGGAGAACAACAATCATGAAGACCAAAGAACTTGTTTATGACGCGCTATTTGCCGCAATCGTCGTTGTGTTAGGCCTCTTTCCACCGCTGACACTGCCGTTTATCCCAGTTCCAATTACGCTACAAAGTATGGGCATCATGCTTCAGGGAAGTTTTCTAGGTAAGAAAAACGGCTTTCTAAGTGCCCTACTGGTAGTCATCCTGGTCTTAATTGGACTGCCAGTCCTTTCAGGTGGACGTGGCGGCTTAGGGATTTTAGTGGGTCCGACCGGTGGTTACTTCATCATTTGGCCCATTGCCGCCTTTCTTATTGGCTTCCTAGTTGAAAAATTGTGGAAGAAGATTAATTTCTGGAAGTATCTTGTTGCTAATGTCATCGGTGGTGTGATTCTGATTGATGTTTTTGGGGCCCTGTACCTTTCAGTGATTGCCCACATGTCAGTAACGGCCTCACTAGTTTCAAACTTAGCCTTCATCCCTGGTGATATCATCAAAGCCGTGATCGTTAGTTTAATCTGTGCTTCCACCAAGAAAATTAGTCTGGTGTCACAACTCAAACATGAATAATTTTATCTTTGGCACATACGCAAACAATCATTCCTTCATGCAGCAATTAGATCCGCGAACCAAGCTCATCAGTATCACGCTCGTAACGATCACGTTCATGTGGTCAACCACGACCATTCAAATTGGAATTGGTGCTTTAGGACTAATTGGTCTGTATCACTTGGCACACATCAAAGTACGCATGGCACTTAGTTCCATCAAACCCATTTTATTCATTTTAGTGTTTATTTTAATTTATCACGGAATTTTTCCAACTAATCACGATTTGGATATAAATCAGATTAACGTGAGCGGTTGGCTTTACGGAAGCAAGCTTTGCGTTAAAATCATTCTCCTGATTCTGGTAGCCGCGCTTTTATCGTTTACGACCAGTCCATCTGATCTATCACAGGCAATCTCGCGACTACTGAGACCATTAACTTATCTGCATCTACCTGTATCTGCGTTTTCGTTAATGATTACTCTCACCCTGCAGTTTATTCCCATCATTTTGGGTGAATTAAACGATCTGAAAGTTGCCCAAATCAGTCGTGGAGTTGACTTTACTTCATCAAAAATGACCAAGAAAATCAAGCTCCACGTTCAACTCATTATTCCACTGTTGTACGCGGTCACAAACCACGCTAATAAGCTAGCCAATACTTTAGATGCCCGTGGCTACACGCCTAAATTCCAATCAACTAGATATCACGAAACCCAGTTTAGTATGCGAGATACTATCTTTGACGGCTGTGTCATCATCTACTTAGCTTTAATTCTTACTTTAAGGTCATTTTAAAACTATCTTGAATCATCTTTTGGACCTGTTTTGAATCAACTTCACCAAGCACAACCGTAATCCAGTGCTCCTTGTTCATGTGATAAGCCGGTAAATATCCCTTAGACTGTTTCAAAAGTCCGGCAACATCTGGATCAACTTTCACGTCTAAGAAGACATCGATCTCATCAGTCCCGTTTAATCCTAACTTATTTTGAGGCACGTTCATGACCAAGCCAAACCACTTCTGGTCATCTTTGTGACGAAAAGCCAAGTACTTCGGATATTCTTTAAAAGGTCGATCTGGTTCAACATCAAACTTCTTTTTAATGTATTCAACTACATCATCACGATTATTCATTTTAATTACCTAACCCATTCTTAACCTGATACTCATGACTGAATTCAGAAACAGCTTTCATGGCATTCATCACATCTATTGGTGTTACTGAAACTGGTAAATTAGCCATGGTGTCACTTGGATCACATGCTTGAGTGGCTGCCTTCATTAACTCTTCATCACTAGCTTTCCCTAACTTCAGATCCGCTAGCGTCGTTGGTAAGCCAAACTCCAGATCAAATTTCAAATACTTCTCAAATTGACGGTGATCAGAACCAGTCAGAACCAACTCACATAGGGTTCCAAAGGCGACCTTCTGTCCGTGAGATAACTGGTCAATCTCCCCACTTAAAGCCGTAAAGCCATTATAAATGGCGTGAGCAGCTGCTAATCCACCACTTTCAAAACCAATTCCACTAAGAAGCGTGTTGGCTTCAGCGACTTTATCAAGTTCGGAAGTAGCCGATCCAACCACGTTTGAAGCCACTGCTAAACTGCCATATTTAAACAACGTTTGTTCACACATTTGTCCAATCGCTTCGCCAGCAAGGGTTGATTTTCCACCCAGCATGTTCGTCCCGTTCGACTTTCGGGTATCTGTCGCCTCAATGTTAGTCGCCATGGCATCAGCCATTCCTGAAATCAGAAACTTGACTGGCGCTTGACTAATCACCTTGGTATCAAGAATCACCATGTCGGGATTCTTCTTATAAAAACGATAGTGGTCAAATTGACCACTATCAGTGTAGATTACCGATAACCGCGAACATGGCGCATCCGTCGAGGCAATCGTTGGGGCAATCACTACGGTCGTGTTCAAGTTGTCAGCAATCGCTTTGGCACTATCGGACACCTTGCCACCGCCCAGACCAATGACAATGTCATCATCGTTATTTTGCCCAATCTTAGTGACCCGATCAATCTCACTTTCAGATGATTCCCCGGCAAAATCAACGACGGTTACTTCAAAGTCATGTTGTTTCAAGTAATCAGCAAAGTCATTTCCAACCATTCTTAGTGCCGTCCCACTTGATAGAAGTAGCACCTTTTTCCCAAACTTACCAATTCGGTCCGCACTGTTCATTAATACATCTGAACCTTGGACATAATTACTAGGACTTGCATATAATTCAACCATTTTTTACTCCTCCTTTAAACTGTCATAATTATATTATTCACAAATTAAGAAGTAAACCATTTGAAAAAGGCATAAAAAAAAGCCGAGACGCTTGTCCCGACTTTTTAGACTTGTTCATCTAAACTATTAAAATACTCAACCTTGATATCTTTATCAGTAATAATCAGCTTAGTGATACTACCGTTCTTAGCTGGTTCACCAATATCAAGCGCTGGATTATACCGATCAACGATGGAGCGAATGGTCATCCCATGAGAAACGATCAGGATCTTGTCACCATCCTTGGTGTTTTTTCGGATTCGATCAATTCCACGGTCAACTCGCTTCCAAAACGTCTTGTTGTCCTCCGCATTATTGTACAAATCGGCTCTGGCAATCAAATCACGAGCCTTTTCAAGACCAAAGTTTTTGAGCACCCCGGCCTCAGAAGTCGTCTTGACCTGCTCACCAACAAACTGCCACATCTGCTCCAAGTTTTCACCCTCAAAGTAGCCGTGGAACTGTTCCCGTAATTCGGGGAACTGATAACTAATGATGTTGATGTTATTGTTGTTGGCTTGCAAAATATGGTGGGCGGTTTGAATGGCTCGACCAGAATCACTACTAAAGGCCGCATCAAAATTGATGTCCTTCAATCGTTCACCAGCGTTATCGGCGTCCTCAAGTCCCTTTTTGGTCAAGGGTGAATCAATCCAACCTTGTACCTTGTTATAAAGATTCATATAGGTTTGTCCGTGTCGTACTAAGTATGCAGTTACTTTCATAATTTATTACCTCACTCGTTTCCTTAACTCTAACCCAATTATAACAAAAAACATTCCCAAAGTATTTTGGGAATGCTAATTTCTATTTATTTCGTTTTCGGTAGAATAGCCACTCGCAGAATGCCCCCAAAATTCCAATTAGGGTCAAAAGCAATCCCAGGATTAATCCTGGAGTGCGGTAATGGAAGTGAAGGGTGTGTTTACCGGGCTTTAATTTTATCCCAGTAAGGCCGTCAGCAACCATCAAAGTCTTGACTTTCTTACCATTCTCAGTCACGTGCCATCCCTTGTCATAAGGAATACTCAATAAGAGCACGTTGCGCTTTGAACTCGTCTTAACGTGACCAGTGAAATCGGCTCCTGAAAGTTTCAGGTTCTCAGGATGATCCACTCTCAGCTTGTATGGCTGAGTTTCGTCAACAAATTGATTGAAAGCCACACCGTCTAAGCCAGAGAAGCTCTTTAATAGACTCTTCTCCTTCAGACTATTAGAAGAAATAATCTTAACCGTAAATTTCTGTCCTTTATCAAAATGACCTAACTTAACGTTTTCAGTCCCGATCATCCGGTATCTTTCAGGAATCTTCTTGCCATTCACAAAGATTTTATCCTTGTAGAGGTTGGCCTGACTCAGATACATGTATTGGTTACCGGAAATAACCGGATTAACCGTCAAATTATACTTGTATCCGTCCACCGTATCCATTTGTCTAGTATCGTATGGATCAACCGTCTGATAACGGTACTTACCAGAATTATTAACGGTAACCTGAGCCTTATGCATGAACTTCTTCTTGGTTCCAGACTCGTCTTGAACGAAACGATTCAAGTTCTTAAAAACATGACCCTTGTTTAGTTTGGTCTTAACAATCCGATCAGAAACCGCATAGCCCAGTCCACTATAGCGTTCATTCTTTTTATTGATCGTCTGACCATTTTTCAAAATGGTTAACCGATTAGTAACTCCAAGTAGTTGGTCGGTAATCGGCGAACTACCAATCACGCTAACCCGGCGCACGTTTCTTGACGATAATCCCAGATTAGAAAGGACTGCTTGAGTATGCATGTTTAAAGTTGAACTATAGCCACTTACCCCACGGTAATTAAAGATAATTCCATCATTATACTGGTTGTAATCCTGATCAAAGATCCCACTGTACAGTTGATTATTCACGTCATTACGATGGAACGTCGTTTGATTCTTCTTATTATCAACTTTTTGGTCAATAATGCCTTTAGACTGGTTATAGGCATTTTCAAATTTTTTCTGATTCCCAAACATTGCAGGAGCATTCCTAAACGCATCAATCCGTCGTCCCTGAAGTGAGAGATAGAGGTTAACTCCCATCTCAACGCACAGGACTGCGAAAAGCAGGTACCAAATCTTTTTACCGTAGCGATTCGTTGCCATTAACAACAACGTGGTTATTAAGACAAAGATTAAGGCGTAGATCAAATGAGAATTTCCAGCAATAAGTTGAATGCCATACTGATGCATGTGGTTAAATAAGGCAACCAAATCGCCACAACCATAACCAATTACTAACAGGAAGGAAACGATTAAACCAGCGTTTTTAACAACTCGATTGTCCTTAAACGCTCCGTTAATGTAAGCTTCATAGGCAAACATGATGGTCACAAAACCGAACATGAAGGCTTCTCGATACGGGAATCCAGCTGGATTTTGGAACATGTGCCAAATAGTGTTAAAAGTGGTAATCCACATCCCGACGAAAATTGCCCCAACTAGCCAGAATGAAGCGTGTTTCTGTCGTTTCGTAATCTTCTTCGATAACCAAAACACCAGGAGGCCCATGATGAAGATCGTACCCACAAAGATACTGGGATCATGGGACAAACGGCCCATAAAGTTATTGGCTCCCACCCCAAGATTAACAAAAACAGCAGGACTAAACCTTGGATAAGGCAGAAAGTCCCAGATTTTGAATAATCCCTTACTGGTTGAAAGCATCCCCACAATTGATGGAATCAACATGAAACACGACAACAGGGCGGCAATGATCGAACTAACGACGTACTTACACGTCATGGAACCATGAACCTTTAGGTAATGCCAAAACCCAGTTTTAGTTGGACGGTTCAAAAAGACGAGATAGACAAAATAGATTAAAGAGTAAATACACAGCATATAGCCCATATAGTAATTCATGATAATGATGGCCGTCAAAGCGACGACGTATCCTCCCCATTTCCCCTTATAAAACAGTCGCTCAATTCCAAGGGTTAAAAGCGGTAGAATCATTAAGGCCTCAAGCCACATGAAATCATAGAAGTAGAGGGCAACGTAACCACTCAAACTGTATGCTACGGCAGCCATGATTTGCATCATGTCCTGTCTGTGATACTTCACTTTCAAAAAGAAGGCCATTGACCAACCAATTAGTCCGATCTTAATCAAAATGATGATTGAGATCAGAATTGGCATGTGAACCACACTGAACCATGAAACCAATAAGTTCAGAGGACTCATTAAATAGTAAGTGTAGATCGGAACGGTATTATCACCAATCGAGACCAAAAACGAGTATGCACTAAAGGTATGATGGAGCATTTGATCACGAAGTAACTTAAAAAATGGCATGTACTGCGTGAGCAAATCACTGATAAGTAGATTATGGTTACCAAATGGTGTTATTCCGTAAATTGCGAAGACGATGGAAGCCACTACGACCGGAATGATAAAAGCGGCCGCGTAGTATTTCCAAACATGCATTTTCTTTTTCATAGCTAAAAAATCCCTCGATATTAATATTTGTAAAATTATGTAACCACAGTTCATTGTATTATATTTTTGTGACGTAACCTAACAAATGTGACAATTCTTTAGGAATAATTTGTTAGTTCAATCATTTAACGCTAGCGTCTTTGACAAAACCAGCTAGCCTTCATAACTAGGATACGTCAATTATTCCAATTAACTTCCCTTAAAGTTAAATATCTCCCTAAATTACGTAATTTAACATTTCAATGGTGGTTTATTTCTTAAATTTTGGTAAAATGAATTTAAGCTTAGGCTAATAAATAAAAAGGAGTGTTCATATGTTTAGTAAAACAAAGGGCTTTGACCCGTTTTCACTGGTTATCGGAATCCTGAGTGTGATCTTATCACTCTTCATTTTGAAGAATCCATTGAACTCATTTAAGGCATTAGTTTTCGTCATTGCCATCTTGTCAATCGTTGAAGGGATCTTCAAGATTGCTGAAATTTCTCAACTAGACAAATCATTAGGGATGTCACCAGTTTGGCTTGTCATTAACGGTGTGCTTGATATCATCATTGGTATCTTGATCTTCTTAGACCCTGCCGTTGGTGGAATCTACATCTGGTTGATGTTATCAATCTGGTTCATCATCGATTCATTGTTTGAACTATGGTACAGTCGATTTGCCGAAAGAAACCACAAGGGTTACTTCTGGTTTGAAGTCATTCTTGGTATTATTGGCTTGATCTTAGGAATTGTTCTATTATTCCAACCAGCCATGGCAATGTCAGTTGCATTATTCTTAGTGGCATTTTACTTCATGTTCTTTGGAATTTTGTTAATTGTTCGTTCATTCTAATCAAAAATAAAAGATCGCGGATTCGCGATCTTTTTTTGTACCATTAATTATTTGCGATCCTTATTTGGTTCTTCAGGACGGTCACTACGTTCGATGTGTTTATGAATCTCTTTCCCATCGGTTGAACGGTTTTCATGGCCACGATCCTTTTTGTGATCGTCTTTTTCTAACTTATGCAATAAGTTCTTTTCTTGTTTTTCACTAGGTCTTCTGTCACTCATACTAAACCCTCCTCTTCTGTTTATACGTTCCCATTATATCATTATCATCGTGGCTTTCATAAAGAATCATTTCCAAAAATGGTTTAATTGCCTTTTGAAAAGATTAATGCTAGTTTCTAGATAACGAAAATGAAGGAGAAAATACTATGAAATATGGAGTTACTGCCGGAACGGGTCGTTTCGGTGAACGTGCTATTTTGGGCTTGATTCGATTGGTCCCTGTCGAAGACATCGTCGTAATCGCTAGAAACACGGAAAAAGCCAAAAAGATGTATCCTGCTGGAGTTGAAATCAGAAAGGGTGACTACAATGACACTGAAAGTCTGAATCAGGCCCTTAACGGAATTGATAAGCTCCTGTTTGTCTCATCACAACCTGATCCAGAACATCCCCGCTACGTCCAACACGAAAACGTGGTCAACGCCGCCGTCAAAGCTAAGGTCAAGTTTATCGCTTATACGAGCTTCCCTCACGCTGACATCGCCAAGGTGCCACTGGCAGAGGACCACGCCAAGACCGAAAAATTAATTGAGGCAACTGGCATCAACCATTCCTTTCTTAGAAACAACTGGTACCTAGAAAACGATCTCGACCTCATCAAACGTTCCGCTAAGGGAGCGGCTTTTATCTTCTCCGCTGGTGACGGCAAAGTTGGCTGGGCCGAAGAGAAATACTACGCGTTTGCGGCGGCCAAGGTCATGGAAAGCGACGAAAAGACCAAGGATGTCTATGAGTTCTATGGAAACGAACATACCTACGCTGACTTAGCAGCCTCAGTCATTGCCAACACCAACAGGGACTTTAAGGTTAACTTGTTAAACGATGACAACTACCGCCAAGCTTTAGCAAAACGCGGCTATGATAAGAGTTCAATTAATTTCATGGTCGGCGTTCAAGACATGATCAGGGCCGGGGTCTTAGATGAAAACATCGACGAACAGGCCGTCAAATTTGGCATGACTCATCAAGAAATCTTGGCAAACAATACTGACAACGATCCGGACCTGCCGCAGGTCATTGGTAGACCATTACCAACCCTTGATGAACAGGTTAAAGATTTATTATCCACTAAACCATCATACGAAATCTAAGCAAAAGAAGTTCTTTGATTAAAATTTTAGTCAGAGAGCTTTTTTAAACCCATTGATTGCATGATTTCCCCAAGTGTATTAACTTAAACTTAATTAACTACTAAACTTTCTAGCAGAATCGAAGTGAGTAACCATGCGGCAAGAATCACTCTTTAACAATCAAGATCAAAACGTCCCCTTGGCCAGTCGGGTTCGTCCCAAGACTTTAGACCAATTTGTGGGACAGCAAAATCTTCTTGGAGCAGGAAAAATTTTAAGAGAACTAATTGAAAACGACCAGGTTTCTTCCATGATTTTCTGGGGACCACCTGGGGTTGGTAAAACCACTTTGGCCGAAATTATCGCCAGAAAAACGCAATCAAACTTTTATAGTTTTAGTGCGGCCGACAGCAGCATCAGCAAAATTAAAAAAATCATGCGTCAGGCCGAACAGGATCAGCAAATTGGGCAAAAAACGATTGTCTTTGTCGACGAAATTCACCGTTTTAACAAAGCCCAACAGGACGCCTTTTTACCCTACGTCGAACAGGGTAGCATCATCTTGATTGGAGCCACCACCGAGAATCCGTCGTTTGAAGTCAATTCGGCGTTACTATCACGCTGTAAGGTCTTTGTCCTGCACGCCTTAAAACCGTCCGACGTGGTGACGCTTTTAAACAATGCCTTAAAGAATCCGGATGGCTTTGGCAAGCAAAACATCAAAATCGGCCAGGATGAAATTAACGAGATTGCTAATTTTGCTAACGGTGACGCCCGTAAAGCATTAAACATCCTGGAAATGGCCGTCCTCAACGGTGACAAAAAAGACGGTGTCACTAAAATAACGT
This sequence comes from Fructilactobacillus sp. X8R1C1, assembly GCF_059900945.1. Lineage (NCBI taxonomy): Bacteria > Bacillati > Bacillota > Bacilli > Lactobacillales > Lactobacillaceae > Fructilactobacillus > Fructilactobacillus sp. X8R1C1. The sequence goes on from NZ_JBWXVH010000002.1 coordinate 251,177, forward strand.
TAGATGGTCTGAAACAACTGATTGGTAACAAGTTTGTGCTGTACGACAAAAATGGCGAGGAACACTATAACATTATCTCAGCTTTGCATAAATCGATGCGTAATAGTGACGTTGACGCCGCCATTTACTGGCTTTCCCGTATGCTAGATGGTGGAGAAGACCCGCTTTACATTGCGAGACGACTGGTGCGGTTTGCCAGTGAAGACGTTGGTTTAGCTGACACGAATGCTTTAAACGTTGCCATTAACGTGTTTCAGGCCTGTCAGTTTCTAGGAATGCCCGAGTGTGACGTCCACCTCGTAGAGGCCGTTACGTACCTCTCACTCGCACCAAAATCAAATGCCCTTTATAAAGCCCGACTGGCGGCCAAGAAAGACGTCCAGGAAACTGCTGATGATCCCGTTCCACTGCAAATCAGAAACGCTCCCACTAAGTTAATGAAAAACTTGGGCTACGGAAAGGGATACGAACTCGCGCATAACTATCAAGACAAACTAACGACGATGAAAGCGATGCCACCATCAGTTGAAGGCCACGTCTACTACAAACCCACGAGTGAAGGCCATGAGATCCGGTTCAAGGAACGCTTGGAACAAATCAAGAAGTGGCATGAACAACATGATAATAAAAATTAAGCCAAAAAATTGCCAGCCCGATGTTTAATCAGAGCTGACAATTTTAATTTACTGTAATTTTAAGAAAAATCGACGACACTAATAATTAAATAACGCTCCAAATACAACTAATACCAACATAATCAGTCCGAGAATCCAGAAATTAGCCGCAAACAAACCAATCGTAACGGCTAATAGAAACATCAACAAAAGACAACCACAAGCGGCACTGCTGATAAACTCAAACAGTAGCCAGACCAGAAACAAAAAAATAAAGATTGATATTGCAACAGTCATTTTTCGCCTTTCTAAGATACGATTAATTCATACACTTTATATTTAAACACAAAAAATGAACCTCTAAAAGTTCCTTTAGAGATTCATAATATTACATATTTCAAAAGCAAACAACAAATAATTCTAACGTAATGTAAGAAGCCTCATTAGAATAATTCCTATTTGTTATCAAGTAATTGTTGAAACTGGTCCATGGTATCATCAAACTTTGGCAATTTACCTGTATCTTGAGCGTTTCCAACAATCTTAATAACCAAATCGTTGAATGGAGTCTTGATTCCATATTTCTTGCCCGTCTCGGAGATCACCCCATTAATGTCATCAACCTCAGTCTTTCTGCCCTTCTCCAAATCTTGTAGCATACTGGCCTTTAGATTCTTACTGTTGTTCATCGCGGACTTCAGGTAGGCCAACTGTGCTGGTTCATCATTGGGATGTTCACTAGTAAGTGAACTGAGGTCATGATTTCCCATTTTGGCAAATTTCACACCGTCAGCATGACCGACCTTTAATCTTTCACTTACGATATTTAGCGCACTCTTTAAGCCAACCTCACTATCAGCAACCTGGCCAAACGTAGCATCACTTGCGGCTGATAACCCACTAAATGATGAGTTAACCAAAAGTTTAGACCATTTGGTTCCAAGTAAGTTATCGGAAATGGCGGTGCCACCAACGTGACTCAACACGTCTTTGACCTTCTTAATGCGGTCGGTGTCTTTTCCATCAAGTTCACCAATCTGAAACGCCGCATTTTCAAAGGCTGGAAGTGCCGTGGTCAATTCCGACTCCGTGTGGTTAAGTTGGGTTCCACCAAATTCAACGGAACCAGCAACGATATTTGCGGGATCAATGACCTTTGAAATCGCAATTTCTGGGACCCCGTTTTGAAGCGAAACCAAAGTCCCATTTGGTTTCAACACGTCTTTAACTTTCGGGAGAACTTCATCATTATGAGTCTGCTTGGTCAAAAGTAAAACGAGATCATACTCGTTCGATTTTAATTCATCCGGAGTCTTGGCAGTGACAGGAACAGTAAAGTCAGCCGTACCAGTAACCGTGGCACCTTGTTCGTTTATATCCTTAATGTGCTGGGGATTGTTGGCAATCAAATCCACGTTGCCTTTACCGTATGCTTTGGTGAGATATGCACCAATAATGGTCCCAAGTGAACCAGCGCCGTAGACTGCAATTTTCATTATTACCATACTTCTTTCTTTTTTTGGAATACTTTGGAATACATGGAGAAGTATGTCGCTGTGAAGTGGGAATGTCAAAAACGAGGGCTTATAAAAAGTGCTAAACCACTTAAATAGTTAGCACTCACATTATATTAGTTTTGTTTTTCAACCAACTCACTATACTTCTTATAAAAGCCCTTCGTATCCATATACGCCAAACGATACAACTCATAGTACTTGTTATACTCTTCGTGTCTTTCTGGATTGGGCTCAATCTTTTCATTAATTTTGACCCACTTTTGGACTGCTTGCGGTTGAATTTGCTTCAAGCCAATTCCAGCCAGAATGGCACTTCCAAGGTCGGCTTCACCACCAGAATCAGTCGTTTTGACGGTTTTACCCGTCACGTCCGCAATGACCTGGACCATTTTTTTAGAATTGCTAACACCACCAACTAGAGTAAACGAGTCGCCAATGTGATCACCAAACTGTTCAATACTCTGACGAACGGAATAGGCAATGGCCTCCTGAAAAGCCTTAAATAACTCATAACGCTTCGTCGTCATCGAAATCCCAAAGATGGTTCCACGAACGTTGGAATCCCAGACCGGACTGCGTTCTCCCATAAAGTACGGTAAAACAATCAAGCCATTACTACCAACGGGAACTTGCTCACTCTCTTCATCCAGCATTTTCGTACTGTTATTATTATCAACTTCCTGAGCGAATTCACGGGTGAACCAAGCAATTACCGCGCCAGCCGTGTTAGCCCCGGCAAAGTTATAGTAATATTCTTTTGGTTTGTAAGCATAAGGCCAAATAATCAGATTATCATCTTTAAGTGGCTTGTCGGTCACAAGTGCCGCATTCATTGACGTACCTAATGCAATCGTCATGCGACCCGTGCCAAGCACTCCAGTTCCAACCGTCGCTGGCCCAACGTCAACTCCAGTATTAAAGATTGGTGTCCCAACTTTAACGCCTAGTTCTTGCACCCACTTGTCAGTGACTTGACCGGCGACATCTGTGCTAGCAATCATCTTCTGCGGTAATTTATTTAAATCAATGCCTAATTTAGCGGCCAGTTCAGGTGACCACTCATCATCATTAATGTTGAAAATTCCAGCTAAGTTACCAGCCGCGGAATAATTAATGCTGATATTCCCCGTTAACTTGTAAATGACGTACGATTCGGGTGGCAAAAATTGATAAGTGTCGCGGTACAACTCCGACTTGTTTTGTTTCAACCACATAATTTTAGTGTAACCGTAGTACGGGTCAGCCAAGTTACCAGTGATGTCCATCAGTTCTGATTTACTGACAAGTTTCAGTGCTTCTTCAGTTTCTTTTGTGGCCCGGCGATCCATCCAAATCAAAGCGGGACCGAGTGGTTGACCACTTTTGTCAATTGGAACTCCAGAACCACCGTAGAGACCGTCGATGCCAATACCAATGATGTGGGTACTATCGACTTTTTGGGCTAAGTTTTTAATCAAGGACGTCACTGCCCGAAGCCAGTCGTCAGCATTCTCTTGTGCCCATTCTGGATGTGGTGTTTCTAACTGATATGAAGCTTTGTCCTGAGCGATAATTTCACCAGTGGTAGTCATCAAGATGGCTTTGGTGCTTGAGGTGCCGATGTCAATTCCTAAAATGTATTGGGTCATGGGAAGTCTCCTTTGAAAAATAAAGTGAGCTGTTTTGATGACTTAAGTTTATCTTATTGAGAGTAATTTGTTAATGAGTGAACATAAAATGGAATAAAAAAGAGATGCAAGAATGGGCATCTCATGTAATTATTAATATAATTATGCCAAATTACTTATAACACTAATTATTCTTATGATTTTCTCCAAAAAAAGTTGAAGCTAAAAGAATAGCCACAGATTCAGCATTTCCAAAAATTACTGTAATAATTGCAAATACCCATGCTAAAATGTTATCTATTTTAGCATCTTTTTGCGCTATTTGTTTTCTTCTTTTGCTTTCTTTAATGTCTTTTTTATTTTGATTCCAAGAATCACGTGTAATCATGATAATTTGCTTCTTTCTTCATTTCACAAATAATTTTATATGATTTTTCCTTTTGGTTTTGAAAAATGATACATACAATCAAGGTTAATAGGTGCAATGGTCTTATCTTTACGAATAAGCCCATATATTGGTAAATCTAACTTTTGGTTGACCTTATTAACCACCAGTAGTGAAGAGTTTCCCTCAAAAAGATTAGGCTCGTCGCACGTCAAACTAATATTAGCATATTGATCACTCTCGTACTTCTTAAAAAAAGGATCGTCAGAATTAAATAACATTGGCTTTAAATATTGAGTAATCTTTTGCGGAGTATATAAAACTTCGCGGCCATGTTGTTGATCCAGGCAGTTATAAACTAAATCCGTAATAGTCATATCTTTAGGCACTTTAGTAATAAAGTGATCCGGGTGATAATAAAATTCGGCATTAGTTTTAAAGGTGTTTACTTTGTTTTTATTCGGGTTTGGGAATAACATTTTTAAGCCTCCTCAATGTACTCGTAAGCGTTCATCATTTTTTCGGTGCCGGTTCTTAATCTCATTAGAATGACGTACTACTAAAACCGAAGATCACTTTAGTAATCGTGCTTATGAGTTCTTAATCTCATTAGAATGACGTACTACTAAAACTGCAAAGCACACAAAAATATTAGTAAATATGTTCTTAATCTCATTAGAATGACGTACTACTAAAACGAACTATCCTGTTGACTCATATAACCATTGGTTCTTAATCTCATTAGAATGACGTACTACTAAAACGTCTTTATCGGTTACCGGTTAATTCAATCAGTTCTTAATCTCATTAGAATGACGTACTACTAAAACACTTTATTCTATGATTTAGAGAACAAATACGTTCTTAATCTCATTAGAATGACGTACTACTAAAACACCCAGCTTGTTTGACCAAATCCATACCATGTTCTTAATCTCATTAGAATGACGTACTACTAAAACTACTAGTGTGCGCTTCATCAAAAATTACAAGTTCTTAATCTCATTAGAATGACGTACTACTAAAACCCCGTGATTGCCCCATAACGCTGTCTACCAGTTCTTAATCTCATTAGAATGACGTACTACTAAAACTCTTTGTTCCAATCTCGAACGAAAGCCCTTGTTCTTAATCTCATTAGAATGACGTACTACTAAAACTCCTCTGGGGAATAATCCAACCAATTCTATGTTCTTAAT